>NZ_AMFQ01000142.1:0-87503 GCF_000335555.1 Acinetobacter sp. WC-743
TGGATTTTAAAACGCCAAATCAAATAGCAGAGAACTTTTATCGGTTAGCTGCCTAGCATATCCCAAGTGAAAGTCTCCTGCTAATTCAGCACATATCAATTGGTCCAAGTTTCTTACTATCTTCTACAGATTGAGAATCACTAGTAAGATATGTAATTTTACCATCTCTTACAGATACTATATCTATAGCTAAACCATATTGATGATAGCTTTGCAATGGTCCTGCATTAGTCACCCCACCAGATAATTTACCTTGAGCAGCAGGACTTCTATAACCATCAGTAATAACCCACGTAATACCAAGTTGTTCGTAGGCCATATTAATTAATTTAACAACAACTGGTTGATAAACAGAGTGTAGTTCAGCTATTCGAGCTAGAGTTCTCTTATAATGCTTTTCTCCACCACATGCTTCAGGCAACAAACCATTTACATTAACGGACTCAGGCGACTCCACTGTCGCTACAGGCGTTGACTCCTTATTTTTTGACGCGTCTTGTTTTACTTTTGGCATTACAGGCTTTTTCTCTTCAGTTTTCTTCGTAGTAGCTGATTTTACTTGACGGTCATAAACTCTTAACTTTTGATTAGGGCTCAATTGATCATTACTTAGACCACTTAGTCTTTTAATTTCATCAACTGTATTTCCTGTGAGTTTGGCGATCAAAGCTAAAGTATCAGTCTGCTGAACAACAATAATCTTCGTTTTTTCTTGCTGACTTGGCTTTGCTTCTTGTGGTTTTGGTTTATTTTCTGGCGAAGACTTTAAATTTGTTTGTTTAATGGGAAGCTTTAATACTTGCCCGGGATGAATATCAGTATCACTTTTTAGACTGTTAATCCTGATTAATTCAACTATTGTGGTATTATTATCCACTGCTATTCGAGATAAATAGTCTCCTTCAGCAACAATATAGGTTGATCTTATATATGCCCCAGTAGCGACATCTTTTGCAGAAAGATTTAAACCTTTTAACAGTACTTTTGGGCTACGTACAATAAATGTAGTTTTTTCTCCAATTAACTGTATTTTTACTTTTGACTCATAATTTCCTGAAGTTATATTTCTTACTCGAATATCTATGATTGTACCTATTGGACGTTTGATCCACACTGATTCACCATTTGTAGTAGTGACAAAGTCTGATATAAGCAATGTGCCCACCCAAAGTTGATGAACTAAACCATTAATAGGTTGATCTAATGCATCTAAAAACCGAATATTTGCTAAACAATCCATAATTATATCTCTTGCTCATGTGAATCACAGTTACAGTGATACTCAAAATCATCATTTTCATTGCCATCATCAATAGATACAGTCCATGCATTATCTGTTCCTATGAGAATTTCATAGTCTTGATTTTCATCTGTATTTACACGTTGAGTACGACCATGCGCATCCAAAGTTCCTGAAATGTAGGTATTATTCTTCGTATTGATTAACTTATATTTAACTTCTGAAAATTTATTTTCATAAAATAAGTTATAAAAATCCCATTTATTCGTAAAAGATCTAATATTATTCATGATTGGGAGTAATGGAATTTCAGTTTTAACTTTAACCCCGCTTTGAAACATCTGTTGTCCAGATTTTACTTCGAACATTCGATCTGTTTCACATAAAATACCAGCACCGTTCAAAGTAATCCTTGAAGATTTGCCTGTAATCTGAACTTCTTTCGAGCTATTGATTTCAACACGGTTTTCTGTCGAAGATATTGTGATCCCAAGTTTGGCAAATATATCTAGAGCATTTGCCTGCGCATGAATATTAAATTTTCCCTGTGCTGCGATAATGTTGATGCCATTCATCACTGAAAATAAACTTATTTTATTCTTGGCATGCACGATCCAGTTCTTTTGCGTACTAAAGTTAATGCTGTCACCAGCAATTTGATTGATTTGGGCATCCGCAGATAAATGGATATTTTCAGGTGTGCTTAAAGCAATTCCATCTTGAGAACTGAGTAAAAGCACCGCTTGATTAAATTTGGCAATTTCTTGTTGGAGCTGTTGAGCAAATATTTTAAGTTGCTCAACTGATTCTATTTCATCGGTCTTTTGCTTCTTGGCGATATCACTGAGTACTTTACTTTTGTTTTGACTGCCTTCAAGTTGTTTCTTGGCAGGCGTTGCATCAAGATGATCGCCTTTGGCTTGGTCTTGAGTATAAGTGCTTAGCAATAAGCCTTTCCCTGCACGTACTGCGCCCCATTGGTCCGTTCTTAATTCAAAACCTTCTCCGCGCCCTTCACTGGTCTCGGTTTCTTTTGGATGGCTTAAATTCCCAAGATTCAGTTGGCTTGTCGCATGACTGCTGTGTAACTGAGTACTGATCTGGTTGGTGGTATCGTCAAAGCGCAGTTGATTAAACCCATCAGATTTATATTCCTTAGTTTTGATCCCTGAAAGTTTTTTAGTATCAGGGAGCTTTCCTTGGTCATCAAACTTGGTCGGATAGCGATACCCTTCATGAATTCGTCCCACTACAAAGGGTCTATCAATGTCACCATCACTGAACGAGATCATGACGATCTCTCCGACCCTCGGTAAGAATCGTACCCCATAGCCTTCTCCTGCCCACGGCGTTAATACATCCACCCAAGCCGAGTCAGTATCATTATCGTTCGCACCTGCACCACCATCATGTTGGTGATCTTCGTGACGGGTAAACAAGAAATTTACCTTAATCTGACCTCGTTCATTGACATAGATTTCCTCCCCACGCGGTCCGACTACTCTCGCTCGCATTGGATATGTAGTAGGTCGATGTTTCAGCGGATTATATTCAGGGACAACGGCTATATTGCGTCGTTGTAACAGCAACTGATTGGCTTGGCGTTGTTCGCTGTTGTTTGTGGTGATATGGGTGAGTTGCCATTGGCTTTGTTTCAATAACATTTCAAATTTATGAGACAAATCTTTCGGTAAATTATTTTGGTGATAAAAGGTTTTGGATATAATCAGAAATTGCCGATCGGCAACATCCTTTAGATCTAGGTTTGGATGTTGGTTAAGCTCAAAGTAATAGCCAACCTGCGCATCTCTTACTGTCGATATAGCGATAAATTGTTTAGTTTGTAACGCGTAGTAATCGCTGAGGTTTTGGTTAAAGCGCTCAACCTGATTGTTACCCGATGGCGTTACTCCTTCTTCTCCATTCAAGTCTTGGGTCCATGCAGGGCTAAACTGCCATACTTGTTCTAAACCTAAACTGGCATTGTCATAGTTTTCACTCTGCTGATACTTACTTAAAACATTGCCTGCGCCTTCTTCTATATCTAACATATCAGCTTGCCATCGTTGAATATGTACAGACGTCGGTTGAAGTGAACGTAAACCTGTCAATGCTGTGATGGTGTCTTGCTGTTCGACAGCCGAACTTCGATGAAAACGGATAATGCGACGTTCTAAACTTTTATATTGAGTATTGTCATCAATTAAACGAAGCTTTTGAGGTTGGATTTGTTCATTAAAATAAGACACTTTAAGCTGTGTCTCATCAATTAAACTGGTCACGCCTTCCGATGCTAGAAGCCTTTGAATAAGATCTATATCTCGTTCATTATTCTGCATAATGAAGGGTCGAATATCATAGTCTTTGGTTAGACCACTTTTATCCAAAGTCAAACTTGAAGCAAACAGTGGAGATCTTTCTCGCCATTCATTAAATATGACTTCTACTGCCTGTAAAGCAGACATATTCATAAATACTCGCGAGTTTCTTCGATACTTCCAAAGCGCAGTTGGGTCTTCTACAGAAAGGCGATAAATTGTCAACGCACCATCTGAGGAACCCAGCTCAGCTTTAGTCACAATTCCAGAAATTCGATTGAACTCAGATCGATCATTGACCATATCAACGGCTACACGACACCCAATAAAGCTTTTTAAGGCGATGTTGTTTCGTGTAGATAAACAAATAAGTTGTAAATTCGAGCCATCATTGATGGTATGTGTCCCATCGATACGTTGCAAGAATACATCGGCAGCCAAATTGGGATTGCTAAATTGAATATGTAAAGCCCGTTTTTGAGCAGAAAGTCCCATTTTTTCCAAAACAAAATTAATATTATTAAACATGATCTATTGTGTATTTTTTCTAAATTCACCATCACCATATAATAAAATATCATGATTTGTCTACCACAAAGTATTTTTCACATGAAAGCTAATTAATTGATTTACTGATAATTTTCACAGTATTTTATAAATTACAGGACATATTATGAAATTAAATTTATTCCATGATTGCCTATCAATTCTGTGAGTTATTATATAATTTATAGTTATTTTTATATAAACATGACAAATAAAAACTCAATTCACCATTCCCGTTAAAATTCTCATTTTATTCGATCAGTTTAAATATGTTTTTAACCAAGGAAATTTAAAAATTATAAAACTTGTAAGTACACTAAACATGTCTGATTATTAGTGTTATATATTTATTTTTATAACATGCTATTAATCTATAAATTCTCATATTACGCAAATAAAAACAATAGCATTCATGCATAATTTTATAGATTGACATGTAGTAAGCTGTGTATTTTTTGTTCCAATGTCGCTTTTCATTCATGATTTAAATCTAAAATCATCAAAAGAATTTGGAATTTAAAAAGTCTAATTTTCTCATTTTTAAACATAAATTATTGCAGCACAAAAATAAGGATGTTTTATGACTGAAACACATACCTACGCGCCTCACGAAAAACGTAATCGTGTCATGGCTATTGTCGGCGCTGCATCTGGTAACTTAGTGGAATGGTTTGACTTTTATATTTATGCCGCTTTTGCCACCTATTTTACCCATGCATTAACTGCACCCGATATGAATGACTCCACCAAAGCAATTTATGTGTGGGGTGTTTTTGCTGCCAGCTTTTTTATGCGCCCAATCGGCAGTTGGTTATTTGGATGGATTGGCGATACTTTTGGGCGTAAAAAGTCGATGATCATTTCCATTAGTTTAATGGCGGTCAGCTCATTTTTATTTGCAGCACTTCCAACCTATGAACAAGTCGGTATGGCTGCCCCATTTTTATTGTTAGCGGTCAGACTGTTGCAAGGGCTTTCAGTAGGTGGTGAATATGGGACAGTAGCCACTTATATGAGTGAGGTGGCTTTAAAAGGTCAACGTGGTTTTTACTCATCATTCCAGTATGTAACACTGTCTGGCGGACAGCTCTTGGCGAGTCTACTTGGCGTGATCATGTTGGCACTGATGTCAAAAGAACAGCTTATGGATGGTGGATGGCGTATTCCATTTATCATTGGTGGTGTGGTTGCGATTCTTTCGTTCTTTGCTCGTCGTCATTTGAAAGAAACACTTTCTGAAGATGATGGACGTAAAGAAGGTTCAGGAAGTCTAAAAGAGTTACTGACCAAGAATTGGAGCACCTTTTTACTGGTGGTTGGTTATACTTCGGCAGGCTCTTTGTGTTTTTATATCATCACGGTATATTCAAAAACCTATATCACCAGTTTAGGGTTCGCTGATAAAACAGTGGGTTATATGATGACCATTGCATTGTTTATCTTTATGTGCGCTCAACCATTGTTTGGAATGCTGGCAGACCGAATTGGTCGTCGATCGTCCATGATGCTGTTTAGTATCAGTTGTGCAATCTTTATTTATCCAGTCATGGTAATCGCTATGCCATATTTTAGTGGTTCAGCATTTATTGTGACCGCATTGTTGGTGTTCTTAATGATGTTACTGAGCTTTTATACGTCCATTAGTGGACTGGTAAAAGCTGAGATGTTCCCACCGCATATTCGCGCATTAGGCGTTGGTTTTGCTTATGCTGTCTGAAACGCAATTTTTGGCGGTTCAGCTCCCGCTGTCGCGCTTAAATTAAAAGATTTAGGACATGAAAACACGTTCTTCGTTTATGTGATTGTCATGCTGATAATTTGTTTATTCTGTAGTATGCAACTACCGAAACAACCCAAATATTTACATCACGATCACTAATCTCCTGCAATGATTTAAGGTCTGTTTATACAGACCTTAAAATTTTTCATGTAAAATATAGCATTAAATCATAAGACTATAGAATATCCTGAGGAAATAATGAAAAAACTCTCACTTATCTTGGTATCTTTCGCGATTAGTCTGAGTGCCTATGCCAAAACACAAAACTATATTTTGGTGGGTGGTGGTGGTGTAGATGACCTTTCATTAATGTTGAAAAATGTACAAGGTAAGACGATTCATGCCTACTGCGATCAGAAATGTGGCAAATGGTTTGATCTAGATGAAGAAATAGATGGACAAACACTTAAAAAGCAATACTTTGAAAAAAAAGTTCAAGCAGACATTAAATTAGAGAAAAATGCAGGACGTGTTGCAGGTCCAAGTGACGATGAATCATTTTATTTCATCAAACATATTAAATTATTAAAATAATCCCCTTCTACACTTCGCAATAACACCAGCGAATCTTGAATCTAGCTTTGTTTAAAAAATCAAAGTTTAGATATGGATGTCGCCATGTTGAGCCGAGCTATATAAGCAAAGATAAAGCGCTGCTTTGTTTGCAGCGCAAGAATGCGATTCAACAAAAAATTTACTTAGCAAAGTAAAGTATTGCCTACACAAAACAATTTAAACTTTGGATTCAAAGTGCGGCTACAAGCTTTATATGATCAAACGATAGATTTATCGTATTGATTTTATTGATCTAGAAATTATATTTAATGTCTATTTTTCAAAAGATTGACTATATAAATTTCTGATCAAAACCTTGACCATGAAACGCCATTTAAAACAATACGTCCTGTCGACCCGGCATATCTTCAACGGGGATTTTGTCGACTGTAAACTGATATTTTAAAATCTTTTTCATCGAATCTGTTTCAACCACAGCAATTGCATCAAGCACATCATCGTTTTCAGGTTCTTGTAAACGTGCTGCCTCACACCATTTAACTGCCATCGTATAGTCAAAGTAGTGCGGACGATTGGCTTGATCTGCGTAAAGCCTTGCTAATGCACTCATTGCCTTGATATGCCGATTCCAACCATGCGAAACCAATTGCGGAATAATAATATCACCCAGCTCAGGGTAATAACTGTAGTGATATAAGCGATCCGCATATAGGTCTATGATGTCATCTTCAAGTTCTTGATACTCATAAGTACCATCTGTGCGTGATTTTTCAAGTCCTATTCGTGCTTGTTCAAAATAATCCAAACTTTGTTTTAATAATGGAAATGGGTTGCTTTCATCATCTTTAATACCCCGATTAAGGTAATTTACCCCCATATTATACATGGCAATATAATGCCCTTGTTCAGCAGCTTTGTTTGAATACTTCTTAGCTATATCTACATCATATAAACTCGAATCTTCTCTTGAATGAATATAACCACTGGTAAAACTTGGGTTGACATAACCAAGCTCTGATGCGGCGTGTAACATATCAATCACATCAGGATAGCTTTCAAGTTCATCAAAACTTTTATAAACACGATAGAAGCAACAGTATTCACCTTCAGGAAAAGCTTTAGGTTTTTCTAAACTTTTAGCGAACTCAAACCAAGACTGAGCCACCAATGGATTTTTTTCTACACCAGACCAACCATGCTGAGTAAGTAATCCATAAAGAACCGCTGCGCTGGCTAGGGTTTTACGATTGGAAATAGCAATATGACCTAAAAAATCATGATCTTTTGCATATTTAAACCAATAATAAATAGCACGTTGCAAATCATATTCATCAAATACATCATACCCAATCGTATGCAAATAACAATCTAGAATTTTTGCATCAGACTCATTCAACAAAGTATAAAAATACGCCAAACGCAAATAAATCTTAGCGCGATTTTTTTCACTCAAAGGACGTTTTAATAAGTCTAAAGCGATTTGAATATGTTTTTTAATCTCGCCCGTTTGATCATCGGAATAGCTGTCCTCTACAGAGTCGTACCACATCACAAAGTGAAGTTCATTTTTTTCAATTTCAGTAAAATGATCACACCAATCAGATTGTATAAACTCGATGATTGCCTGATAGTTATAGCCCCAACGTGGCAATAAATACCAGCAATAGTCAATTGCAGCAACAAGACCATACTGAGACTGATCAAGAAAAACTTTCAACCAAAATGCCGCTTCATTTTGCGGTAAATCCAATTCAGATTTTAAATCCAGATACGGTTTAAGCATGTCTGGAATTTGTTGAGGCAATGTCAAAGCTAAATCTGTTGATAATCCACTTAACTTGGCAATTTTCTGTAATTTGGGCTTAATGACATGTTTTAAATTTTGTGGTTGCTTTTGTTTAAATAGCCACTTATCAAACCATTTTGGTTCATCCAGCTTTGCTGCTGCATTGAGTAAGTGAATCACAACAGTCCAAGCATTTGGAGAAAAAGCAATTGCCTGCATTGCAGTTGTATAAATCTGCTTTTGTGCTTCACGAGCACAATCCCACATATCTTCTGAAACTTGATTTGCCCAAGTTCCCCCGCGATATTCAGAAGCCCAAAATGCCCAATAACGTACCTTGATCACATAAGGAAAAAAACTCTCAGGGTATGCTTTTGACCACTCTTCAAGGTGCTGAAGTGCCTGAGGTCCTTGATTTAAAAACATCTCAGAAAACATTTGATAAGGGTAAGCAAACCAATCACTTTCCCATTGAAAAGCGCTTTTCTCAGTACGGCTATTCCATAGTTGGGTAAAAAATTGCTCTAAGGCTTCATATTGTCTATTTTCGAGTAGACCCAGTGGATATTGCCCTTCTTTTCTTAAAGTTTCATGGACATACTCAGCTTTAATCATGATGAAGCTCTCATACTATAATCTGGGGATGTTCGAGCGGAATCAAACATAATGGGCTGGATTTTTAAGTCTGCAAGTTCTGGTAAAAGTGTTAAATTCCAGTCCAAAGATTTCCAATTGCATGAACGTTTTTCAAGGTATTGCTGGATTTCATGGCGTGCAGATTTATCATAATTGTTATAGTCCGAATGGCGCACAATCAAGTCAATTTCACGACCTTGTGCATAATATTGCCCCATTTCCTGCCAGCTTGTACAACACTCTTGGATAATTTGAGCCGAAGCCAAAATGTATTGCCAAGCTTCATCTTCACCGACATATTCAAATTGATGTAATAAGCGCATCATGATAATTTTTTGGATGTGGGCATAGACCAAAACATCACGATAATAAGGTCGAACCTCTTGATTCAAATCATACCAACCATATAAATCGCCGACATAAAAATACTCTTTTAAAAAAAATTCAATTTTTTGCAAACGTTCAATTTGACTATTCTGTTCTAGTTTCAAAAGTTGGTCTAAATGTGTTCTAAATTTTGCTTCATGATTTTTAAAATCATCAAGCATTAATGTATCCACATCATCACAAGAAATTTTATTGCGTACATAAATCAAATCACCTGTTGCCAAAGCCCATTTTTTTCTTTGATCTGCATTACTTTTTAAAAATGGCATTGCAGGGATTGCAAAAACAAACATTAAAATTTTAAATATCCAGCCAATCCAAGGAATTTGACTGAGCATACCTAACACTAAAAAAATGAGATAAAAAGGCAATAAGATCAAATGTAAAATAAGTGGAAGTGTTTTTTTCTTTTCAAATTTTAGTGGAATATTTAGTTTTCTTTGATCAAAATCTGTTTGATTAAATTGCATGACTTGTTGTATTAAAATATTTTGCGGGTTTTGAATGTATTCCTCTTTATTTGTTGCCAACATCATCCATTGTAAAACTGAGCTTTGTTGTGTACATAGATCCATTAAATCTGGATTTTGCATCACAATTCCTTCAACAACCAATGGATCGCTTAATTCATAAAAGTAAAAATATGGCAGTTGTTCAATGTGCAGTAAGCTATTTTTCTGTTGCTCAACTGAATCATCAATTTGCTGTGAGTCTAAAAGTTCAGGACGATATATAATTCCAAGATTCGAACAATCTGAATTGTGATTATTTTTTGGTTGAATATGATTTAAAAATAATAAAACATCATCGACATATTTTTTAACTGGAACTTGGTTTTGTTTCCCCTTAATTTGCTCAATGCACCACGCTTCACCATCCCATTCCAAACTAATGGTGACATGTGGCTTATTAGAAGCATCTCTTAGGCTAAAATAACGAAATAGACCATATTCTTTCTGTGTCACATAATGCTCACCATAGCCATCTTTAAGTTCAGTCAGGTTAGCGAACTGTCCTAGGCAATGTTGCATATAACGTGATTCAAAAGCCATCTCTTTACGCAACAACATTCCTGTGGCGGTAATTTCAATAAAACGTCCCGTATCTAACGCTAAAACCTCGCTAATCGCGTGTTCAGAACTGTCCCATTGCCCTTTTTCCAAACGCTTTTTCATTGCTTCATGATCTTTATGCCAAGCGTCTAATACTTGGTCATAAGTCATTTTCATGAATTTGCCTTTTAGATTTGTTTTGAGTCTGGAATTAAAAAATTCTAACAGTGGTTTTTCTAGCGCCAAAATCTGTTCATGCAAAGGGTCAATGTACAGCATGTGGCTATCTGGTTGTTGTTCGAGTTTTTTCAAAAACCATGCAGGAATCGGCTGAGGTAACTGGCAGATTTTCCAAGCAGCAACTGAGTTGACATGAAAGACAGGATTAAAATGTTTAATCACATATTCAAAGAATTTTTTTTCAAACCATTGGGTAATTTCTGGGTCATCTTTACGGCGTTGGCTACGTTCTACTATTGTTTTTTTAACTTCAGGTGCATTGACAATATCTCGTGTTTCCATGCTATTCCATTTAACGTATTTCTACTATATTACAGTCTGATTTTTATAAAAATATTCCAAATATCGAAATATTTAATGTGAATAGTTTATAACAAAATACTCCTTAGGAAATAGAATTCCCTAAAATTTAAATGTATTTATGTTAGTATTTTAAAAATTTTCAAATGCTTATATGATGAAAAAAATTGTGATTTTCTCAGGCGCAGGAATGAGTGCGGAAAGTGGTATTGATACTTTTCGTGATCGTGGTGGATTATGGGAAAACTACAATATCCAAGAAGTCGCTACCCCTGAAGCATGGCAACGTAATCCTGAATTGGTTCAGCGTTTCTATAATGAACGTCGTAAAAACATACTTGAAGCCAAGCCCAATCTCGCCCACAGGATCATTGCTGAGCTTGAACAATACTTTGAGGTACATGTCATTACTCAAAATATAGATGACCTTCATGAACGTGCAGGAAGTCAACAGGTGATCCATCTGCATGGCAACATTCGACTCGCCAAAAGCTCAAAACCACATGCGGAATACAGCAATGAATTTTACCCCATTCAAGGTTGGAAGTTGGATTTAGAAAAAGATCAATGCCCTGAAGGCTATCCACTCCGCCCACACGTCGTTTGGTTTGGTGAAGCTGTGCCTGCTTATGAACAGGCAATCCAGACTGTTCAAGATACAGATATCTTTATTGTAATTGGTTCAGCCTTGGCTGTTTATCCTGTCGCAGGTTTGATTTATGAAATTCCACAATATTGTGAAGCATATTATATTGACCCTCAAGCCAGCCATTCGCGTGTACCAGTACAATATGAATGTCTAAAAATGAACGCAACGGATGGTATGCAGCAACTTTTTGAAAAATTTACAAATCATTAAAAAACCAGTGTAATTACACTGGTTTTAAAGACTTCATCATACACTTTGATGAATCATTTATTTTCATCATTTGGGTGAGCCTGCTCTTTCTTCTCATCCTTAATTGGCTTAGTTGCTAATGAATCATTGAATAACTTATTCAATAAAGGCTTCGTCATTCGATAAATAATACATCCAACCATGATCAGTAAATAAAGTGGCCAAATGGTCACTAAAATAACCAACAAGTCCAAAATAAATTGCCAACCGTATTGAATACCTTCCCAAGCGCGTTTCCAAAAACCATCACCATTTAAACGTGCTACTGCATCTACATCGACATCTAAACTTTCACGAACCATTGCTGGTTGTTTAATGGTGATACTAATGGTGCTGAAACGAACACGGTCTTGCACTTCAAGTTGTGTTAAACGAGAGATTTCATTCAGTTGAGACTGTTTAGTATCACTTGGTACAGTCTGAGTTTGTGCCATTTTTTCTTCCAATAGCTTTAACTCAAAACGTTTTGCGGAATACTGTTGCTGGTTCAAAAAGTACATTAAAGGCAACAATTGATTTACATACACAGCAGCTTTGTCACTAGGCACTCGTACAATAATTTCTGCATGCGGATCAACTTTTTCAAAAACCCGGATTTTACCATCACCAATTTTTTGCGTTTGTTTATCTAACACATCAAAGCTGATATTTTTCTGCTCAATAAAACCACCTGCCTGAAAAGTAAGCTTATCGATTTCTAAAGCAGTTTTTACCACATCCTTAGCCGTAAAATTAACTTGTGCTTCTCGCACCATACGACGTGCTTTTTCTGCTTGACTGACATCGGTACTTAAAATGGTTTCAGGCTTTTGTTCAGTTACAGGTGTGGTATCAACAGTATTTTCAGCAGCTTGTTCATTACTTTTTTCAGAAGCATCCGCGACTTGTTCAGCATCTTGCGCAACCACTTGTGAATCTTGTGCAGATGCACTTTCAGCAGCTTCTTCTGTTTTTTTTGCACATCCAGAAATTAGAACAAGACTAAGCGCGAGGATTAAATGTTTATTATTCATAAATTATTGACTTTAGTTAATGATTTTTAAGTTTTTGAGATTATAAAGACATTTTCCGATTTTTACCATGCATAAAAATACAGCATCGAAATGCTGTATTAAGAACTGATCTATTTTATTTATTTGATGCTTGTTTAACCTGTATGCCCTATTTCATCATAAGACTGCACTGCAATTTCAGAAATCATATTTTCAAATGAGAAAATTTCATCTAACTGTTGTTGTGTTAATAAGCCTTGTTCTAATACGACCTCTTGAATGGTTTTATTTTCAGCTATGCACTGTTTCCCGATTTCATCACATTTTGCATGCCCTAAAATAGGATCAAGTAGAGTAATGATGCCCACACTACGCATTACAGCGTCATAGCAAGTTTTTTCATTGGCAATAATGCCCTGAATACATTTCTCATCCAAGGTTTGAATCCCATGAATCAATAACTCAATGGATTCATTCATCGAGAGCGCAATCACAGGCTCCATTACATTCAACTGTAATTGCCCTGCTTCAGCAGCAAAAGTAATCGCCAAATCATTGCCAATTACTTTAAAAGCAATTTGATTGACCACTTCAGGAATAACAGGATTAACTTTTGCAGGCATGATTGATGAACCTGCTTGCAATTCGGGTAAGCGTATTTCCCATAATCCTGTACGTGGTCCAGAACTCAGCAAGCGTAGATCATTACAAATTTTAGAAAGTTTGACAGCCAAACGCTTCAATGCACTGGAAAGAATGATAAAAACACCACAATCACTGGTCGCTTCGACATAATCTTCAGCGCCAATCAACTTTAGACCTGTTAAAGCGGTTAAATTATGATTTACTTGTGCTGCATAACCATGCGGTGTATTTACACCTGTCCCTATCGCAGTCGCACCTAAATTAATTTCCAATAAAAGTTCTCGTGTTTTTTTAATTAAACGTACATCTTCTTTTAATAGGGTGGCAAAGGCATGAAATTCTTGACCCAATGTCATCGGCACGGCATCTTGTAATTGAGTTCGCCCCATTTTCAGTACAAATTGAAATTCTGATGCTTTTAAAATGAGCGAACTGATCAAATTGTTCATTTTTTCAAATAACAGATCGAATGAATAATATGTCGCTAGACGTAACGCTGTCGGATAAACATCGTTGGTGGATTGTGATTTGTTGACATGATCATTGGGATGAATAATATCATATCGACCTTTTGCATAACCAATTGACTCTAAAGCAATATTTGCAATCACTTCATTGGTATTCATGTTGATCGATGTACCCGCACCGCCTTGGTAAACATCCGATGGAAATGAATCTTTCCAGTCTTGAGGATTTTCAATTAACTTATCACAGGCTTGTTGAATGGCTAAACTCATCTCTTCCGATATTTTATTAAATTGAAAGTTGGTTTGTGCCGAAGCTTTTTTAACTTGGGCTAATGCGCGGATAAAAAAGCTTTGTTCACCGACAGTATGTTTAGAAATATTAAAATTTTCTAAAGCTCTAACGGTATGGATGCCGTAGTAACTATTTATAGGTACTTCTTTGCTTCCCAACAAATCTTTTTCTATTCTTGTAATTTCTGCAGCAAGTTGGACTGTTTCCATGGGATATTCTCGTTATTTATGCACTATAGCCGTGCATTTCCTATCATATTCTCTCTATAAAAATTTTGTATTAGCAAAATATGTCATTTCTATCCGCAATTTTTCGATATGATATAGGTATTGTTGCTCATGTAACTTTATGTAACAACATTCACTTATACTTCTTCAATTTGAAAAAGCACGGCGTTTTATTTAAATTTGCTTTATAAATGCTGATTTCGCTTTTGTATCTAAATGTACAATTGGATACAAAAAGCTTGCATAATCACCTTATAAAAATTACAGCGATATTTTTTATTTATGTGAAAGAATCCGCTCGTGAAACTCATGTGAAAAAAATAAAACTTGGAGATTTGCTCCACAAGGAATGAATTAGATATGGACTCAATCAACCCCACAGTTGTGACCTTTATTTTCTATATTATTGCAATGGTCTGTATCGGCTTATATGCCTATAGAAAGACCACTGATTTCTCAGACTATATCTTGGGTGGTCGAAGTTTAGGTAGTTTTGTCACCGCGCTTTCGGCAGGTGCATCTGATATGAGTGGTTGGTTGCTCATGGGGCTGCCAGGCGCAATCTATCTCACGGGTTTATCTGAGTCATGGATTGCAATCGGCTTAATCATCGGTGCATGGTTAAACTGGTATTTGGTCGCAGGTCGTTTACGTGTTCACACTGAGGTACAGAATAATGCCCTGACATTGCCAGATTATTTCACCAGTCGTTTCGGCGATAAGAAAAAAGTCTTACGCATTATTTCTGCATTGGTCATTTTGATTTTCTTTGGTATTTATTGCGCGTCAGGCATGGTCGCAGGTGCACGTTTGTTTGAAAGTATTTTTGCAATGAACTATACCACCGCACTTTGGGTCAGCGCGATTGCAACCATCAGTTATGTCTGCATCGGTGGATTCCTTGCTATCTCTTGGACAGATACTTTTCAAGCAGGTCTAATGATTTTCGCCTTGTTGTTGGCACCAATCATGACTTTCTTGGCTGTAGGTGATTTACAACATGTGACGCAATTAATTGAAACTGCTCGTCCACATGCTGCAAATATGTTCCAAGGGGTAAGTTTTATTGCCATCATTTCATCAATGGCTTGGGGCTTAGGCTATTTCGGTCAACCGCATATTCTGGTCCGCTTCATGGCTGCTGATTCAGTCAAATCAATCCCAAATGCACGCCGTATCGGTATGGCATGGATGATTCTTTGTTTAGCTGGTGCCGTGGCAGTAGGTTATGTCGGTATTGCTTATTTTCAAGCACATCCAGATATACCTTCAGCAGCAATTGTGGCAAAAAATCCTGAAACGGTATTTATGGAACTCACCAAAATATTATTCAACCCGTGGATTGCAGGTGTTGTTTTGGCGGCAATTCTTGCTGCTGTGATGAGTACCCTAAGCTGCCAACTTTTGGTCTGTTCAAGTACATTAACCGAAGATTTATATAAGTCTTTTATTCGTAAAAAAGCGTCACAAACTGAATTGGTTTGGGTCGGTCGTTTGATGGTGCTTGCGATTTCTGTGCTTGCCATTATTTTAGCCTTTAACCCAGAAAGTAAAGTACTTGGTTTAGTTGCTTATGCGTGGGCAGGTTTTGGCGCGGCATTTGGACCATTGATTTTACTTTCAGTGTTCTGGAAACGCATGACTTTAAATGGTGCTTTGGTCGGAATCATTGTCGGTGCTGTGACTGTAATTGTTTGGAAAAACACCATGGCAGCGACTGGGCTTTATGAAATCATTCCTGGTTTTATCTTCTCTCTGATCAGTATCATTGTGGTAAGTTTATTGGGTAAAGCGCCTGAAAAAGAAGTCACTGATCGTTTTGATGATGCTGAACAAATATATGACCGTGAAATGAAAAATTTATAAGCGTAGATCATGAAACGATAAAGGGGCTGATGCCCCTTTATTATTTTTTCGCTTTTACTTTGGATTTAAAATTAAGATGTAATTGTGAACTATCTTTAATTACTTCCATGACTGGGTAGCTTCGTGTTTCCTTGACACCAGGCAACTGCCACAATACTTGTCCCGAAATATGCAGAAAAGCTTCCATGTTGGCACAGCGAATTTTCACCAAAAAATCAAAGCCTCCACTAATCATATGACAAGCCATAATTTCAGGATATTGAACCACAGCCTCTGAAAAGGCATCCAAGACATTCGGGGTCGTTTTGTCTAATAAAATCTCAACAAATACCACAAAATTTGCTCCCAGCATCTTGGGGTTAAGCTTTGCCTCATAACCAAGAATATACCCTTCTGCTGTGAGTTTCTGTACACGGGCTAAGGCTGCTGTAGGAGACAAATTAACTTCTTCAGCGAGTTTAATATTGGAAATTTTTCCATCTTTTTGCAAAATTTCTAAAATCCGAATATCTATACGATCCAGTGTTAAATATGCACTTTCCATAGAATAATTCTCTAAATATTCTTAAAATTATAGTGAGTTATTCACCAAATATTCTGCAATCATAAATTATATAAACCACACAGCTCAACAAAAATATTTGCGAGTCACAGGACGTTGACAATGAATATGAATTCACCCCAAATTTTAGACCCTAAACTCGCACCAAGTTTAGATTACATCACTGAATTCAAAGAAAAAACAGACTTTGAAGATGCAATCAATTCAGCATGGCGACGTGCTGAACCAGAGTGTGTTGAAAATCTAATTGAACACAGTCAATTGTCTGAAGAAATGAGTCAAAAGATCTATGACACCGCATTTAATTTGGCGCATAGTCTAAGAGATCGTAAAAGCTCATCAGGTAAAGCTGGTATTGTACAAGGCTTACTTCAAGAGTTTTCTTTATCGTCTCAAGAAGGAATCGCCTTGATGTGTCTGGCTGAGGCATTGCTGCGTATTCCTGATAGTGCCACACGAGATTTATTAATTCGCGATAAAATTAATCAAGGCAACTGGAAAGATCACTTAGGGCAAAGTAATCTGATGTTTGTCAATGCCGCAGCTTGGGGATTAATGCTGACAGGCAAATTAATGGAAACACCAAAACAGTCTAGCCTTTCAGGCGTACTTACCTCTCTTCTGGCACGTACAGGTAAAGGTATTATCCGTAAGGCTGTTGATGTTGCCATGCGTATGATGGGTGAACAGTTTGTAACTGGAGAAACCATTGAAGAAGCATTGGATAATGCCAAAGTACTTGAAGATAAAGGCTTTCGTTATTCTTACGATATGTTGGGTGAAGCTGCACTCACTGAACATGACGCGGATCGCTATTTTGATGATTATACTCAAGCAATTCATGCGATTGGTAAAGCGTCGGAAGGCAAGGATGTCTATGCAGGTCCTGGTATTTCCATCAAACTTTCTGCACTACATCCACGTTATCAACGCTCGCAAACTGAACGTGTTCATCACGAACTTTATCCACGTATTTTAAATTTAGCGCTTTTGGCAAAAAATTATGATATTGGTTTAAATATTGATGCAGAAGAAGCAGATCGTTTAGAACTTTCTTTGGAATTGCTCGAACGTTTATGTTTTGAGCCACAACTTGCTGATTGGAAAGGTATCGGCTTTGTAATACAAGCCTATCAGAAACGCTGTTTCTATGTGGTTGATTATATAATAGACCTTGCTCAACGTAGTCATAAACGCTTAATGATCCGTTTGGTTAAAGGTGCTTATTGGGACAGTGAGATCAAAAAAGCACAAATTGATGGTTTTTCTGACTATCCAGTCTTTACCCGTAAAGTTCATACCGATTTATCTTATATTGCTTGTGCAAAAAAATTACTTGCAGCACCAGAGCAAATTTACCCTCAATTTGCGACGCACAATGCGCAAACGCTTGCCACGATTTATCAACTGGCAGATCCACAAAAATATTATCTGGGTCAATATGAATTCCAATGCTTACATGGCATGGGCGAACCTTTATACGAACAAGTAGTGGGAGATATTTCGGCGAAGAAATTAGGTATTCCTTGCCGTATTTACGCACCTGTCGGCAATCATGAAACCTTGTTGGCTTATCTTGTACGTCGTCTTTTGGAAAATGGCGCCAATACTTCTTTTGTCAATCGTATTGCGGACAAAAATATTCCCATTGAAGATTTGATTGAAAATCCAGCTCAGGAAATTATTGAAACTGCGCAAAAAGAGCATCAAATTGGTTTAAAACATCCTGCAATTCCACTACCGCATCAGTTATATCAGGGAATTCGTCAAAACTCACAAGGTTTTGATCTTGCCGATGACAGCCAATTAAAAGCTCTAAATCAAACCGTTCAACATTTTTTAAAGTATCAATGGAACAGTTATAGTTTAATTGATCAGTCTAATGTATCGGATTTTGATGCAGCAAATTCACAAAAAATTCTCAACCCATCAGATCATACCGATATTGTCGGTCATGTCATTGAAGCGGAATCTGCACAGGTAGATTTAGCATTGGACAATGCACATCGTGCGTTTGAAGCATGGAAAAATACCTCGAAGGATTTTCGTGCCAACTTACTACTGAAAGCGGCTGACCTAATGGAAGCACGTCTGCAAGAGCTTATGGTATTACTCTGCCGCGAAAGTGGCAAAACCTACAGTAATGCCATTGCTGAAGTACGTGAAGCTGTTGATTTCCTGCGTTACTATGCCGCACAGATGCAAAGTATAGATCAACATCTTACGCCGCTTGGGACAATTTTATGTATCAGCCCATGGAACTTCCCTCTTGCTATTTTTACTGGACAAATCTCGGCAGCCTTAGTTGCAGGCAATACGGTGATTGCCAAACCTGCAGAACAAACCCCTTTGATCGCAGCACAAGCAATTCAAATCCTTTGGGAAGCAGGTATTCCACGATCTATCGTGCAGCTACTTCCTGGACGCGGAGAAACAGTCGGTGCAAAACTCAGTCAAGATGAACGTATTCAAGGTATTATGTTCACGGGTTCCACGGAAGTGGCTAAAATTTTGCAAAAAACAGTTGCACAACGTTTGAGTCCAACAGGTCAACCCATTCCACTGATTGCTGAAACAGGTGGTCAAAATGCCATGATCGTGGATTCATCAGCATTGACTGAACAAGTCGTGATTGATGCAGTTAACTCAGCTTTTGATAGTGCGGGTCAACGTTGTTCGGCACTGCGAGTATTGTGTGTACAGGAAGACAATGCAGCAACTTTAATCAAAATGTTGAAAGGCGCCATGCAGCAATTAAATATCGGTCAACCGATTTTACTCAAGACTGATATTGGACCTGTAATTGACCTTGAAGCACAGCAAAATATTGCCAACCATATTGAAATGATGCGTAACAAAGGTCATAAAATTTATCAATTGGCTTATGACACACCAAGTTCAGACTTAAATTTAGGGACTTTTATTGTTCCGACTCTGATTGAGCTACCAAATCTTGATGATTTAAAACGTGAAGTCTTTGGTCCAGTATTGCATGTGATTACCTACAAATACGGAGAGTTAAAACAACTTTTGGCTCAAATTAATGCCAAAGGCTATGGTTTGACCATGGGTCTACATACCCGTATTGATGAAACGATTCAAACCACCATTGAACATGCTGAAGTGGGTAATTTATATATCAATCGAAACATTGTGGGGGCTGTTGTTGGGGTTCAACCGTTTGGCGGTGAAGGACTTTCAGGTACAGGTCCTAAAGCTGGTGGTCCTATTTACTTATATAAACTCATGCAACAAGCAGAGTTAGCTGCTGTTGCCTTTGGTACAGTTAAAAATATTTCTGAGCAGTTGAATTTGACACCTTCCGAAGTGCAACAGCAATTCCTGCTATGGGCAAAGCAACAATATCCGCAAATTAAACTGCACGCATATACTTCACCTCTGGCTTTATACGCACTGCCTGGACCAACGGGAGAATCAAATCAATATCATATTGTTGCGCGTCATCGCATTGCCGTGATTGCCGAACACGAAAATGCGTTATTGAATCAATTTAATGCTGTAATGACTTTAAATAGTCAAGTGGGCATTTTAGCGACAAATGCTTTAGCATTAAAAATGATTCAATCCATGCCAAAGAACTTACAGCAACAATTTTTTATGATCAATGACTTATCCAATGATGAATTCGATGCAGTACTCCATCAAGGTTCTACACAAAATTTGAAAGCCTTACAAACCACAATTGCACAACGTCAAGGTGCTATTGTTGGCGTCACACATCATGATGCCAACGATAAGATTCCACTTGCAGCTTTACTCATTGAGCGAGCCATCAGTATTAATACTGCTGCGGCTGGTGGGAATGCAAGTTTGATGACCCTAGACCAAGCTTAAACTAAGCGTAAGTTTAAATGAGTTGTATCATTTTCCATACCAAGTCAAAGTCATTTGACTTGGTTTTTTCAGCTGAAACCTTGCGATTAAACGTAAATTTTTTTCAAAATAAAATTGCACCACCTATAGGCAAATTGCCTGATTATCCATCTAAGTGATTTGATTACAATCATTCATAGCCAATGAACTTTATGCTTATACACAAATTATTAACAGCTTAGAGATCCATTTATTTTTACATTTTTGGATCATCGAGAGTCTGTTTATCGTGAGCCGACAAGAATGTCACCATGTTATGCGGGGCATCACCTACGCAGATCTATTTCGACATTTCATAAAAAGCGTGGCAATAAATACTTTATGCCATTCAGCAACAAATTCATCGTATTGATTTTATTGGTCAAAAAAATAATATTTTAACTTCATCAACTTACAAATATTTTATTTCACATGAACTTTCCGCTCATCTTCCAAATAAGTTCTAGCTAACAATTCTTTTTTTACTTCCATATAATCATCTTGTTTTTTTGGCACTAAACTTTCAATAAACCAAAGCCCGTCTGCTGCATAGCGTAAGATTTTCAATTCAATTGAATGGTCTGTATCAGCATGTTGTAATAATCTTTGTGCCAACCAACAATCCCACTTATCGCTAAAGGATTTATCTGTCATTACTGTCATGCTTAAAGCACTCCACAACGTATCTACACCAAATTCTGAACTTAAAGTGACATCAATATAAGCACGCGTAAATCGACCATATTGAATAGCATCCTTTTTCATCACCACACTGATTCGTTCGTCAAGTTGTTGAATTAAAGCTTCAAGCATTGCTTCAATAAGGATCTGTTTGTTGGCAAAATGATGAAACACACCACCTTTTGTAATACCAGACCGAGTTGCAACCGCCTGAATTGAAATCCCATTTACACCTCTTTCTGCCGCCAAATACATCGCATTTTCGATAATACTTTTTTTAACGCGCTCAGGATCTTTTTTACGCTGATAAGGATTTGTTATAGTTTTACCAATATTCACACTATCCTACCCACTGCTCGCTTAGTGCCCTGCAGAAGTTGAAAACAAGTTAATCACCAATACACCTGAAATAATTAACCCAATACCGATAATTGCAGCAATATCCAAACTCTGTTTGAAAATAAAATAACCGACCAAAGCGGTAAGAATGATTCCAACACCTGCCCATATTGCATAAGCAATACCTAAAGGTATGGTTTTAATCACTTGTGAAAGTAAATAAAAGGAAATGACGTAAAACAGGACCACCAATAAGCTTGGGGCAAGTTTGGTAAAACCTTGGGATTTGACCAAAAAAGTAGAACCTGTAACTTCTGCAATAATTGCAATCGCCAACAAAATATAAGCAAACAGGATTGAGTTCATCTTTTGAACCAAAAAAGATACCGAATGGTTGGTATGCTATATAATTTTAATGAAAAGTTCAAATATCAAGCCATGAAAAAATGTTGAAGTTTTGTGCTATGCTATTTCTCTATCTCTTTGTTTAATTATATTTTTTATAAAAAAAGGTGGAATATCCATTTTTTCCACCTTTTCTTTTTTCACTTTTTCAACTTAGATCGGATTGATAAAATAAAAAAATGAAATGATAAAGATCAAAACCGTTATCGCTAAAATTAGATAAGTATTTAAGGTATTGAAACTTTTTATAAAATTAAGAATTTCCATTTTTCTTCGTCACAAAATAAAACACTTTGTTATTCTAATATATTTTGTCACAATTTGTAAGATCATTAAGTATGATTAAAACTCAAAATACATATTTTCTTCATATTTCTGTGAACTTGCACAATTTTTATTTGAGAAATAAAGGTTTAAGTCATCTTTTTCGAATGATAAACTTCATCATATAATTGTTTTTATTCAATAATCATTACTTATTTTCATTTTATTCTATACTGATTAAAATTTTTATACAAAAAGTGGATATTATGCAGATATTTTAACTTTAATTAGTAATACTTAATAGCAAATAGCTCAACCACTTTACCCTTTGGTAAAAAATTAAATAAATTAAATACTTAATCATATTATATATTTCAACAATATATCTTGGAGGGGTTTATTGACTAATACGATAAGCAATTTTTCATAATGATCTGTGATGATAAAATCACAACAATGATTTTAATCGTATAAAAATTAAGATATTGCTGCTTAAATCTATTATTTTGAACTATAAATGAGTTTTTTTCATGAATATTACACTCTTCCCTGAGTGATCGATCTCTAAAACCGTTTATTTGACTTCGAAGTGATGCTTTTCAGTGACTAATTTAATTTTTATATCTTTGTAGTAACGAATCATTGGATCATTCACATCTTTTTTCAGTGCATCAGCAAATTTATCTTCATTCATCAACTTCGCATAAGTCTTATATCCAATCTTTAAAGTTTCCGCTTGCTTTCCGGACTGTTGAAATTCTTCAATACGCTTATTAATCTGCTTAACACTAATTTCCATCTTTAATTCCCCGCGAACGCTTTAATTTTTTATAACACTGTTTTATGACAGTTCCATTTAAAAAGGGAATTTTTTTAAGTTTATTTCTGTAAATGAGTATTATTCTTCAAAAAATCTAAGGTTTTTACAAAAGTCTGTTGGCTGGCTTGTTTTCCTAAAAAGAATTGATATTCATGAACTAACCATTCTTTTGATTCAGGATAAAACACAGCTTTTACAGGAATTTTCTTTTCTTGCAACGCATTCACAAATGGGATGGACTGTGTTTCTGTCAAGAAATCTTTATTGCCACCACTGATAAAAACAGGTGGATAATGGGCTGTCAAATAATGAATTGGTGATAATGCCTTTAAATAGTCAGCATTATTTTTTTGATTTCCGGTATACGCTTCAACAAGCGTATTGACACCCCATTCGATCAATTTAATTTCTTCTGGTGCTGTATCCACAAACGCATTCATGTCATAAATTCCACAATGCAAAATTAAACCCTTTACTTGGGATGGTTGAATGAGTGGGGTAAATGAAGACTGCTTTGCATAATCAAAATTTGTGAGTAAGGCTGCATAATGGCTGACTAAGTTCGCACCTGCAGAATCCCCTGCTAAAAATAATTGGTTTGCATCAATTGCATATTGTTTGGCATTTAGCTGAATAAATTGTAAGGCTTGATTAATTTGATTGAGTTGAGTGGGATAAATGGCTTCAGGTGCAAACTGATACTCTACTGACACCACATTATAGCCTTGAGCTGCGAGTAATTTAAAATAACCTCTTGCGTTGTCTTTAGCACCAGAGATCCAACCACCACCATGAATCCAAACAATGGTTGGTCGTGGTGTTGACTGTTTAATGTTCTCAGGCTGATAGAGATCAAAATTTAATCTTGGCGTTGTTTGATAAGCAATATTATGATGTACAACTACCTGTTCAGGTGCATGTTTATCCATCAACAATTGTTGAAAATGTGTTGATGTATCAAATACTCGCGCGATGACTTTGCTACTTTTCTGTACATTTTGACAAGCAGAAAGTGTGAATAAAGATATTGCACAGATAAGAATATTAAATCTAAGCATATTAAACTCAAAACGATCACTCACCATAGCGTTGATGAGTTTAAATATATTGATGGCAATATAACCTAGATTTAAACACTTTTCTTGCTGTTTTAATACATGTCGAAATCAACAAAACTTACTGTTAAATTTTAGCAATTTGTTGATGCAAACTTTGCAAAAACAAGTCTGCCTCTGCTTTGCTTTGACATTTTTTATGATACGTTCCATTCGCCTTTTGACTATGGGGTGTATATTTAATATCAATAGAAAAATCTTGTGTAATCATATTCTTCGAAACATGCACTGCAATAATATGTAGAGAGTTTAGATAAAAACCATCTTCTATTTTAACCAACATTTTACCGCCTCAAATTTTCATACAATCATAAAAAAGGTGAAAAAGCTCATAATGTGATGAGCCGACTATTTAAATAAATTAAAGTTAAGTGTATCTCAGTTTAGCTAGATTTTAAAATTTTGATTCTGTTTTTATGTAACATAATTTAGACAAGGATTAATCAGATTTAAAACATAAAAGTAACTTTCAATAAAACTGCTCTAAATTGTCCGACATTTTTTCAGCCATCCTCGGTGATTGGTGCTAGATTGAATAAATCGTGATATTTATCACATTACATAATAAAAGTTATTTGTTTTGATCTCTTTTATGGAGGTTGTGAATATGAATTATTTAATTATTTTGAATTCTTCTCATCAACATCATTTTGAGGAAGTTCATAAACTGATCTGTGACTATGATGCTTCGATTCGAGTTAACCCTTCAACTTGGCTCATACATACCCATTATGATGCAACAATCATTCGTCAACACTTAACCAGCATTATCAGTATCCATGATTCGCTTTTAGTATTTAAAATAGATCAAGAACACTCTTTTACCAATGATTTGGACTTAAATGATTGGCTAGAGGATATTCATAATGAGAGTGCCATTAGTCTTTAGTGATGAATGACCAATGTAGTTCTTCATTTAAGCTAAGCTATCCCCCTGAGATCAAAGGGATAGCAATATTTTTAATGGTAAATTAAACACTCAACATACTGTTTAGTGTCTCACTGACATTTTTTGATTTCACTTGAGATTTTAACGCCTCTAGTGATGTTTTCACTTCACTGCGTTGTGGTTCAGCCAAAGTGTACCAGCGTGTCAATACTTGTAATAAACGGGAACCGACGATTGGGTTTTTCTCATCTAAGTATTTCGCCAACTCAACAAAATGTTGAACACCAAAACTCCATGTATTTACAGGATTTGCATTTAAACCACCACTCACTGAACGTATACGGTTTGGTGTACCCAAATCATAGTCTACATGTGAAGTTAAATACTTGATTGTTTCAGCAGTTGCTTTTGGATGCGCAGCTTGAATCATAAACCATTGATCCAATGACAAATCCTCGTCTTTAAAACGTGTATAAAAGTCTTGTAAAGCTGCTTTGGCTTGAGGTGCATCATTCCAAACTAAAACTTTCAATGCACCCAAACGCTCCGACATATTCATTGAGTTTTCATATTGAGCATAAGCCAAATCAAAAACTTCACGATCGCCTTGTCGTGCCATTAAACTCAACATAATATTTTTCAAAGCACGGACACCCATTGCTTGTGAAAATTCATGTTGTGAATCGGGATCAAGTGACAAATAAGTGTCTTTGGCAAAACGACCCAATACTTTCGCCAATTGATTTAAAAGTGCTTCACGCGCTTCATTGACAATCAATGGATTATAATCTTGATCAATGCGACTTCCTAAGTAACCTTCTGTAGGTACATCAAACAAACGAGATGCCAATAACGGATCTTTTTCAATTACATTCGGCAAAGTTTGTTGTATTGCGTCTACATAAATTTGGGCATCGTGACCATTGAGCAAAATACGTTCAAGTAAAGTTTGTGTTGCTTGCCATTGATTAAAACCATTGGTTTCGTATTGCAGTAAGAATGCCAGCTCTGCATCTGAATAATTAAATTCAAGATTTACTGGTGCAGAGAAATTACGCAACAAAGAAGCAATTGGCTTTTCAGTTATTCCTGTAAACTCAATGCTCGCTTCTGCTTGATCAAACAAATACACACCATCTTTCACATTATTTTCAAATAGAGCATCTGATTTCAGGGTATATTGCGCTCCTGTCTGCGCATTAAATAATGCCAAAGCAACAGGAATAGGCACCGCTTTTAAATTTGGATATTTAGCGTGGGATTTTAAACTTTGTTTAAAACTTAAACGGTAAGTTTGAGCAACTGCATCATACTCACCTTTGGCTTCAAGTTTTGGTGTTCCTGGTTGATTATACCAAATGAGGAATGCTGATAAATCTACCCCTGAACCTGCTGTCAATGCAGCAACCCAATCTTCAACTGTCACCGCTTGCCCGTCATGACGACGGAAGTACTCATCTGTACCTTTGCGGAATTTTTCTTTACCCAATAAGGTGGACATCATACGATTGATTTCAGCACCTTTCTCATACACTGTTGCTGTGTAAAAATTGTTGATCTCTACAAAATGATCTGGGCGTGGTGGATGAGACAATGGACCCGCATCTTCTGGAAATTGATGCGCTTTTAGAACAGCAACATCATCAATTCGTTGTACCGCAGCAGATTGAAGATCTTCAGAGAAAGACTGATCACGGAAAACCGTTAAACCTTCTTTGAGACACAATTGGAACCAATCACGACAAGTAATACGGTTACCTGTCCAGTTATGGAAATATTCATGCGCAATCACAGATTGCACACGCATAATCGCTGCATCTGTCGTATATTCTTCATCCGCAAGCACACATGACGTATTGAAAATATTCAGACCTTTATTCTCCATTGCCCCCATATTGAATTGACTGGTGGCAACAATCATATAATTGTCTAAATCATAAGCTCGACCATAATGTTCCTCATCCCAACGCATAGAATGCTTGAGTGCTTCCATTGCAATATGGCATTTTGGAATGTCCTTCTCTTCTGCATAGATTTCTAAAGCAACATCCCGACCTTCTGAAGTCGTATAACGATCTTTTAATACTGCGAGATCACCGATCACACAAGCAAATAAGTAAGCGGGTTTTTTAGTAGGATCTTGCCAAATTGTATAATGACGATCTTCACCAGTTTCACCTGCTTCAATCAAATTACCATTTGCCAAAAGTACTGGATATTTTTTGTCAGCCTCTACACGTGTGGTAAAAACAGACAATACATCTGGACGGTCTGGATAGAAGGTAATTTTTCGGAATCCCTCTGGCTCATTTTGGGTCACAAATAAATCAGTACCAGCGAGATACAGTCCTTCTAGCTGTGTATTGGTTTCAGGATGAATAATGACAACCGTTTCAACAATTGCCTGTTCTGGCGCATTGCTGATAACGAGTTGTTCTGAATCCAACTTATACTCACTTTCTGTAAGTGGCTTACCATTAATTTTAATTGATTTTAATTCTAAATCACGCCCTAGCAAGACTAAATCGCCGACTGCTTGGCGTTTCATTACTAATTTTGAAATTACATCAGTATGGTCATCATAAACTTGAATATCCAGATGAATAGAATCTACAACATAGGATGGTTTCTGATAATCTTTTAAGTATATGGTTTGATCTGCTTCAACGATGGGGTTTGCCGCAATATTCATATGATGTCCTAATCCTATTGTTGAGTTTAGACGTAGTGTTGTGAATTTGATCATGCTTCAAATTTCACAATTTGTCTGTATTGTTTATTCATTTATATATGGGTGTAGTTGAAATTAATTTCAATCGTTTCAAAGCAAATGAATGCAAAAAACGTGCGAGATGCCCTTTATTTATACAAAAATAGCATTCTCGAATCGCATTGTTCGCTAGGCACATTTAGAAATGATTTCTATAAGGGAAAACTAAATACTTATTTTAGATCAAGCGAAGAAGTCTCATGTCTGAGCATATCGATCGGTGCACCCAATACAGTGAATTCGATTGAACCCAATCAGCGTTTTTAGTTTTTGAGTTAAAATCACGATTCGATAGTAGATATAAAAATTGGATAATAGACATATACACTTGTTATCAGAAGCTATAACCCAGTTTTGACAAGAACCCTGTTTAGACAAGAGCAATCGCTGGAAAATTAATGAACAATGTGCAATATCAAGATATAGGAAAAAATATTAAAATGCTTAGGCTATTTATGATCACTTTATATCTCTTGAATATATCTGCATCTGCACAAGCGACAGCATCATACTTTTGCTTTAAAACAGAGCATCAGAAAAATATTTTGCTGGTTTCTGCTGAGGAGTTTCCTGAGATCAAAACGATTCAATATTATCCATATTTAAAAAAGATTAATTTGAAGTTTTCTCATTATGATGCAATAGATACAGCAACAGGCAGACCAAGCGAATTTCACTATTTTTATAAACAAGTCATCAATAATCAATTGTTGGGAACTTATGAAGTGATTTATCAAGGTGCGATGTTCTATACAATCAACTATACCGCTAAAAATGATCGTCGCCCAACAAGATTTGAGAGAATTGATCATCTAGATCCAAACACACAGCAAAGCTTAAATCGACAAGGTATTGATTGCTTTTAAACGATATTTTTACAAAGAAACACGCAGAATAATGCTTTCTTAATCTGAAATTATGGATAATGGCTTTAAACGAAACAAAGATATGTCATTATGAAGTTGCGAACATTGTTCAGTGTGTGCTGTTTTACTTGGTTAGGACTTAGCACGTTTACCCATGCAAATCCTGAATTTTTAGCTCCAGATCAAGCTTTTCAATTTTCAGCAGAATCACTTTCAGAAAACAAAGCCCAATTGAATTGGACGATTGCACCTCATTATTATCTCTATCATGATCAATTCAAGGTCACTGTAAATAATAAAGCAGTACCATTTAGCTTACCAAAAGGACATATCAAAGATGATCCAACCTTTGGTAAAACTGAAGTTCACTATGAAAGTGTAAGCACCACTATTCAGGTTAAACCCAATACTCAATATGTAGTAATGTACCAAGGTTGCTCCGCTGATGGTTTATGTTATCCACTACAAAGAAAAAATATTGCTACAGATGCAGATGGCTTATTGCCTCAAAACAATACTGCATCTAAAAACATGCTGAGCAGCCGTACAAATAATTCCTTGTTGAGCCAATCTGAAACCGCTCCATCTCTAGATAAAAATATTAAAAATGATTCAGATCCTGCAAAAATCCCAACATCGAATGCAGATAATGCACAAAAAAATTCAACTATAGCAACAACAACGAATGTACAAAAAAGTATTAATCAAGATCAATCCACTGAGGCTAGTGTAGATCCTAACCAAGTACTGAGTTCAAGTGCTGTCATTACAAATAAATCTAATTCTTCACCCCTAAATGCCAACCCCTCAACAAATGACCATACAACGTCATTACAGTGGAATGATGATCAATCATTTTTTAAACTTTTATCAAAAGATTCATTGTTTTTGAATTTATTGGTGTTTTTTGGTCTAGGAATTTTGCTAGCTTTTTTACCCTGCTCACTGCCTCTCATTCCGATTCTTTCAGGCATCATTATTCAACGGGCTAAAGGCTATAAAGCGGTAGTAATTGCCCTCGCCTTTGTGGTGAGTATGGCGGTCATTTACGCCATTATGGGAATTGTAGTTGCTGAGATCGGTTATAGTTTTCAACGCTGGTTCCAAAGCCCTTGGATTGTTTCATTATTTGCTGTGTTATTTGTCATATTGGCATTGAATTTATTTGGTTTATATCAGCTCAATTTACCGCAATTTATAACCAATAAACTCAGCAATCTACAAAACAATCAAAAAGCGGGCACAATTTTAGGTGCTGTGGTAATGGGTGCTTTATCCGCGCTGATTGTAGGTCCTTGCATGAGTGCTCCGCTGGCAGGTGCATTATTATTTGTTTCACAAACTCAAAATGCTGCTTTAGGTGGTCTCTATCTATTTATTCTAGGTCTAGGTATAGGCGTACCTTTATTTATTGCCAGTGTATTCGGTTCTAAATTATTACCAAAACCAGGAAAATGGATGGATCGAATCAAAGTCAGCTTTGGCTTTGTGATGCTCATGGTTGCGTTGTACTTTATTCGTCCAATGCTGCCTTTTACGGTTTATGCTGCAATTTTCGCTCTATTGTGTATCGCGCTAGCAATCTACTTATTTATTGCCTTGCGAGATAGTGAAAAAGTTGTCAATAAAGCCATACTTGCAGTGATCGCCGTACTGAGTGTTTTTGCGGGACTTTGGAACATTCAACAAGGTTATGCTGCTTATCAAATTCAACATAGTCAATCCGAACATTTGGTCTGGAAAAAAGTCACCACCGCTGAACAACTTGAAAGTGCTTTGGTTCAAGCAAAACAGCAAAATAAACCGATTATTATTGATGTTTATGCAGATTGGTGTGTGGCATGCCAACCTATTGAAAAAGAGGTTTTCCCACGTGTCGACGTACAGGATGCATTAAAGAATTTCACACTGATTCAGTTAGATTTAACCGAATATAATGCCTCACAGGACATTATTTTAAAACAACGCGAAATATTAGGTCCACCAACGATGTTGTTCTTGAATCATCATGCTGAGGAAATTCGTGAATTGCGCTTCACTGGAACTTTCTCAGCACAACAATTGCTCAAACAAACAGCACAAGTGCAAGAAATCTTGAAAGCACAATGACCATGATAACCCTACAAGCCATTCATCTCGGTCCATTCATGCTACCTTGGACGCTGACGATCTTGATGGTCGCCATCTTAGTCAGCGTCATCGTAGGAAAGTTGACTTATCGTTACTTTGAGCTAGAAACTTCACAGTGGTCAACTTTTAAAGATTCGATTTGGACTGGGATTTGGCTTGGTGTGTTATGTGCACGTATAGGCTTTGTATTATTGAATTTAGAGGTTTACTTAGACCATCCTATTGAAATCATCAATATTCAAGACAAAGGATTTAATCTTTATTTAGGCGTTATTGCAGCTTTCCTCTGGATCATATGGAAAAATCGCTTGCTGAAAAAAAGCTTTATCCTATTGCTACTCACAATATTTAGTTTATTGAGTGTTTCAGCTCATTACACCTATCGACAAATACAACTGCAATATCAACAATTTCCTGACGTTCAACTACTGAATTTACAACAGCAACCTATCAAACTCACAAAATATTTAGGAAAACCGACTGTGATTAATCTATGGGCTAGTTGGTGTCCACCATGTAGACGTGAAATGCCCGTATTAAGTGAAGCACAGAAAAAATATCCCAATGTGAAATTAATCTTTATTAATCAAAACGAAGATGCGGTAACTGTGCAAAACTATCTGCAACAACACTCACTGCAACTAGATGAAGTTTTATTGGATACAAATGGTTCAACTGCTCAAAAAATGGGAATGTTTGGTTTACCCAGCACTTTATTTTTCGATGCACAAGGCAAATTAATCGATACACATATGGGAGAAATTACCCATGCTGCCTTACATCAAAAAATTCAAAACTTAGTTTCGGATTAAATGATATCAACATCACTAATTTTGTCATGATGAGTTTTCAACATAAGGAGTTTCTTAATGATAGATTTAAAAACACTCGGTATTTACTCATTGAGTTTGGTCTTAAGTGGCTCACTTTTTGCCGCAGATGCTGATTTTCTCAAAAATAAACTTGAAAAAGAAGGTTATAACTTCGTTAAAAAGATTGATGCCCCTGAAGGTATGGAAGGTTGGACAGGCTATAAAGACGAATATCCATCTACCTTATTTATAGCCAAAGATCAAAAACACTATATCGTGGGCGATCTTTTTGATGCATCTGGAAAAAATTTAACTGAACAAGCGATTAATACGCATGTTAAAAGTGCAGTCCTCGATGAGATTTGGAAAAGCTTAGAAAAATCTACTTGGATTCAAGATGGTGATACAAACGCTAAAAAAATTGTCTATGTGTTTAATGATCCTAACTGCCCCTACTGTCATACCTTTTGGCAACAAGCACGTCCATTTGTTGCATCTGGAAAAGTACAATTACGTCATATTATGGTTGGTGTGATTCGCCCAAGTAGTAAAGGACAAGCAGCAACGATTTTAAATAGTGCAAATCCTGCTGAAATTTTTAAACAGTACAATCTAAGTAATGGTAAAAACAAATTGGTTGAAATGAAAAATCTACCAAAAGCGCTATCTGAAAAATTGGATGCCAATACTAAACTGATGGATAAGTACGGTTTTTATGCCACACCAGCAATGGTTTGGAAAGATGCCTCAGGTGAAATCCAGAGCCAACAAGGCGCACCTAAAGATATTCAGAAATTATTCAATGAGTCCTTATAGAGGCTGTTAACAATTTGTCTATATTTGCGACCAGATATTTTTTAGGCGATAGTAGCCTCGAAGTACGACATTTAGTCATTCTAAATGATGAGAAATACTGTTTTGCAAGGAAATGACCAAGCAGCAAAAAACGCGAGTCTTTCACTGCAACTTACGCAGCAAACAAAGCATTACCTTATTCTTGCTCTGGGTTATGGACACCCCTTACCAATCACTCACTTTGATCTTGCTGGCATGACATGGATGTTCTGCTTATATCATTGTTGGGCATTGCTTAAAATTTTCAGCGCATGATCTAAAGCTTATTAAGAACTTAAACTGTGTAATATATTCAACATAGCATGCTACATTACACTTTTATATTATATCCAAATGAATGCCTTCAACCGAATATACTTTAAGTTCTTTAATCCAAACAACTGATTTTAAAATAATTTTATAGCTTTCAATTGGATTTTATTTTTGATAAATCATGCAACAACTCCATTAATTGTTGGATCTTTTCAGCACCATATTGTTCTTTAATATTTTTATAGGACTCTTCCATTTTTAAAGCTTGGCTTTCAAAATAATTTCGACCTGCTTGGGTAAGTTTGATTAAGCTCACTCGTTGGTCATGTAAATCCTTACTTTTGATAATTAAATTCTGCTCAGCCATACGATTGACGATGCCTGTTAAACTTGGTCTTAAAATACAGGTTAGTTCTGCCAAGTGGTTGTTCTCAAGCTCATCGTATTGATAGAGCGTACAAATCACACGCCATTGTTGCTCAGTTAAGCCCATCTCATTTAAAGCAGGGCGAAAATAGGTTTTGGTGGCTTCACGCGCCTGTACCAATGCTAAAGTTAGCGAAGGTGATAATCGAATTGTTTTCATAGAAATCCTTTCATGAAACTCATGCTAATGGATAGGTAAATCGAGTTTTCATTCAATAGATCCAAATTGGTTTACTGTAATGATTTAAGTTAACTTTCTTTTTGTTACATCTAAATTTATATCAGATGTGAAATAAAATAAAAAATTAATTTTAATTAACAATAAAGTTTACTTTTTTTCATTCATCGCTTGAGTCTGGCATTTTTAATGGGCGGAATTACACAATATTGCTTTATTTTATTGAATACTTTACAGCCATAAATAAACTACTTTTCATCTTTATCAGATCGATTTACTTCGAATATTAGTTTTATTTTCCCCATAAAAAAACTCGCAATAAAGCGAGTTTAGGATACATCAATCGCGAAATTGACGATTAAAACAAGATGAATCAAAGACCAGGGAAAATCAACTATCATCATGTTTTAATGCCTTTATTATTCATGATTTCTAAAAAATTTCCTTGTCATTTTCAGCCAATTAAATGTCATTTCCTGACAAAATAAAATTTAAAGGATATTTTTGTTTATTTTTCAACCAAACAAAATTTTTCCAGTGCCACTCCTGAAATTTGCATGCTCTGCTTTTGTCGGTCCAAGAAATCATTGGCAATCATTAACATCATGTTTGCTGTATCCAATTGCAAATTTTCTTGAGAAATTTGTGCAATCCCTTGATATGCTTCTAAACGAGAACAAAAAGCTTTTCTCTGTTGATCCGCGTCTTGGTTTCCCATTATTTCATCATCTAGAATCTGTTTGGTTGCATTGACTTGAGCAATATAATTTTGAATACGCTGGTTATATTCATCTTGTGTAAGTTTTTGCGTCTGGTCTTTAGCAAAAACTGATGTCATTAATCCAATACCCGTCATCACCAATAACTGCAAAATAAACTTATGCTTCATAAGCACGCCTTTTCATTTATATGACATCAGCTTTCCAAACATCCTCATAATCATCTGCATCAATCATAAAACGAAAGCCTTGCTCCAAAGCTAAATAAGGGATTGCATCTGGAAAAACGTCTTCTAATTCTTTTACACTAATGACATCAAAGAAGTCCTCACCTTCTTCTAACTCTCCCCCATAAATAAACCACGAAACATTTTCAGCATCGGGTTGTTTACGTAAACCCACAATCGGTTCTTTATTTAAAGTGTGTTTGGCAATTGCAACCAGATCTGTTTCATTGACTTTGATATAACGTGAATCAAACTCTTCACAGACCAATTTTTGTTCTTCTACAAAATCTTGCAACATATCTATTCTCAAACAACCTGATTTTGTGAGATTGTAAGCTGACAGTTTGACAATCACAACTAAATTCACATGCTGTTCAAACGATAGACAGCATTGCAAAAAATAAATAATTTGCTAAACTTGATTTTGTAACATATTCAAATTGGATCATTCGAGGTCAAACATAATGCAGCAATATTCACAGACAAAGTCTGGACTCGTTGACCTCAAAGCATATCCGAGATCTCGAACCACTCAACAGGACATGATCATCAAAGATGAAATATCCGCTCAAAACTTATATTTTTTTCACCCACATCTTAAAATAGAAATCCCCTATCCGCTTGAAACTGTTGCTGCAGGTTTTCCCTCTCCAGCACAGGACTATACTGAAAAGAAAATTGATCTAAATGAACACTTGATTCATAACCCTATTGCAACGTTTATTTTAAAAGTTAATTCTTTATCGATGAAAAATGCGGGAATTGAAATTGGTGATGAAATTCTGATTGATCGTAGTCTAGATGCTGAACATGGTGATGTAGTATTGGCATTAATCAATAATGAATTTACCGTTAAACGATTTATGCATAAAAAATTATCCACGGGCGCATATGACATTTGGCTTAAAGCGGAAAATCCAGATTTCCCCGATATTCATCCGCATAGTGAAGAGCAGATTATGATTTGGGGCGTTGTGACCTGTATTTTGAAAAAACTCAAATAAACTGCAAAATTGATTTTGCTACCTAATTAAATTAAAGCTACCCCTTCCTTATCTAGGATTGATTTGCATGGAAATTAAATGATATGACTGAATTATTGAGACGTTTAGCACTTTCACATCAAGGTTTAATTTCTCAACCTGCATTTGGTTTAGGCTTATCTGGAACACTTCAAACAATTCAACATCTAGGTTATGTGCAAATTGACACGATTTCAGTCGTCGAACGTGCTCACCATCATATCTTATGGAGTCGAGTTCCAGACTATCAGCCCAATCATCTAAATCAACTGGTACAACAACAACATATTTTTGAATATTGGTTCCATGCAGCATCTTATTTACCGATTCAAGATTATCGCTATGCGCTTCCTCATATGACATCAGTACGAAATGGCGAACATCGCTACTTTAATCGGGGTGATCAACATTTGATGAAAGAAATTTTAGCAAAGACTCGCGCTGAAGGTAGCATTCGTTTACGTCATATCGAGCAAGGCAATCGACTAAACTCAGGGGGATGGTCGAACTCCAGTTCAGCACGTCGTTCAATCGATCAATTGTTTATGCAAGGCGATTTGATGATATGCGAACGAAATGGGATGGAAAAGGTCTATAACCTGACTGAGCGTTGTCTCCCTAGCCAGCTCAACTTAACCATGCCGACGCTAGAAGAATATGCACGCTATTTATTTAATACTACGCTGAGAGCGCACGGTATATTTACCTGGAAACAATTACTGCATCTTAAAGTCGGCAGTCAAATTCGCGAAGCAATGCGTAAAATAGTCAAGGAACAACTGGATGCAGGCGTGATCATCCCCTTATCTCAGTTAGGTGATACCGATAAAGAAAGTTCAAATATTTATATTAAAACAGATGCTTTAGAACGCAAACATCAGATTGAATTAAAAGTTAAAATTCTGTCCCCTTTTGACAATCTTATCATACACCGAGAACGTCTAAATACACTGTTTCACTTTGATTATCGTTTAGAATGTTATGTAACCCCAACTAAGCGACAATTTGGATATTTTTGTTTACCTATTTTATATGCTGATCAAATGGTGGGGCGTATCGACTGTAAAGCACATCGAACCAAAAAGGAATTTGAAGTATTGAATCTGCATTTAGAAGATCATTGCTTTAAAAATAAACATATAGATCATGATCACTTTCTCAATGCACTCAATGATGAACTACTTAATTTTGCGCAATTTAATCAATGCCCTAACTTAATAAACCACCCTAGTCAGCTTTTTAATCGTGCTCTACAACAATATTCATAAGGTGAAAGATCAGCTCAAATCTGTATTTAAGTCGAATTAGAAAACCTACTCATCTACTACCAAACACAAGTACAGCGCCTCAATCCTTAATTGAGGCGCTGTACTTTTATTTATTCCGTAAATTAAGTCTGAATGCTACTTTTGCTGAGCTTTATTCTGACTTTGTTGATTATGTTGAGCCTGTTGATTTGATTGCTGATTTTGCTGCTTCTGTTGGTCCTGCTGACTTTGTTGCTTTTGCTGTTGATTAGATTGGTTAGGTTGACGTTGTGGGTCATTCTGCTGATTTTGTTGCTGGTTGTGTTGATTAGCCATTTTCATATCCATCCTTTTTTACATGTTGGGATATGCCGTACAAATCGACGACAACTGTTAATTTAACGCGCTTATCATTAGAAACAAGCGTATAGATGTTTCATTTTTCGACATCGTAACGCCCTATATGAGATTCATGTTGTAAAAGAATAACTTCGAGGTTGAAGCTTTTTACGTGGATTACTTAAACCACGATGAAGCACAACAATCCTTACAAAGCGCTTTCTTGATCTACTGAATAGCAAAATTTTTATGCTGTGAAATTCAAGCTATCCACACCTATTTAAATTTGAATTTATTTTAAACATCTTTTAATATTTCACTTGAATTTGTAACTTTTTCAAAATCATCATGAGTGAACAAATTTTTGCTTTAATCGACATCAACAATTGTTATGTCAGTTGTGAGCGGATATTCAATCCAAGCTTAAACAATAAACCTGTCGTTGTATTAAGTAATAATGATGGCTGTGTTGTTTCACGCAGTAATGAAGCCAAAGCATTAAATATAGATATGGCTGTTCCTTGGCATGAAGTTGAAAAAGCAGCGAAAAAAGCAGGTGTTATCGCCTATTCAAGCAACTATGCTTTATATGGCGATTTCTCAGAACGTTTTTTTAAAACACTTAAGACCTTTTTTAAAGAGGATGATCTAGAACCCTACTCAATAGATGAATGCTTTATTAATTTAAGCTCTTATCGAGACTTATTTGACTTAGAAGAATATTGCCGCAGATTGGTGAAAACTATTCAAAAATGGTTAGGTTTACCGTGTTGTATTGGCATTGGTTATAGTAAGACGCAAGCCAAGCTTGCCAATAGTTTTGCAAAAAAACGGCATGGATTTGAGAATGTTTGCGATTTGACTGGCTTAGATTTATGTAGCTTTGAAGCTTTGCTTCTCGAAACCAATGTAGCTGAGGTGTGGAGCATTGGACGTAAAACCAGCAAACGGTTACAAGCATATAATATTTATAATTGCTATGACTTAACTTTTGCCAATGAACACTACCTAGCACGAGAGTTCTCAGTGGTCATTGCACGTACTATTCGTGAGCTAAAAGGTCAATCCTGCATTGCTTTGGACGATCCTGAAATGCCCTCTAAACGGATTCTTTCTTCTCGAAGTTTTGCTTCAGCATTAACCAATGTTGAAATCATCAAACAGGCGATTATTTTTCATGTTAATCGAGCACATCAACGCCTTACTCGACAGCAACAACTCTGTGCAGTTGTGCATGTCTCTTTGTATGAAAAAATTCCTCAGGCACCTTATAAAAAAGCCCAAAGTAGTGTTTCAGGCTTGTCATATGCAACAGATGATTTGATGACTTTAACTAAGGCAGCATTGCAGCAAATAGATGTTTTATTTAAAGAAAATATCAAGTATGTGAAAGTCGCAGTGATGCTTTCTGCCCTTCATCACAAAAGCCAACACATCAATGACTTATGGCATCCCGTAGACTTTATTCAGCAACGTGATCAACTCATGGATACGCTGTCCAATATGAAGCAACGCTTTGGTCCTGATTGTATTCAAGTGGGTTACCATTCCAGTAGTGAAACATGGAAAATGCGTCAACAAAACCGCTCTCCAAGTTATACGACACGCTGGAGTGATATCTTATGTATTGATGATAGTCATATGGCTGTTACACAAATCAAATGAATAGTTTTGGTCACTCAGTTTAGAATGGAATCACTTTAAAACAATGCATGAAAATGTCATATTTTAACATTGCCATTTAACGACAAAATTTACATTATATATGCCGTACAAGGCACAGCATTTCCGCGACGATTCAAAGAAAATATAAAGTATTTGTGGAAAAACATGCCATAATATGCAAACTTTGCAGACATCTTGCAAAGATTTTTGCAACTTTTGAATTGGAGCAGTCTCAATGAGTTCGACCATTTTGGTCATTCACGGACCAAACTTAAACTTGCTAGGAAAGCGCGAACCAGAGGTCTATGGTCACCTCACATTGGATGACATTAACCAACAACTCCTAACGCAAGCTCAGCAAGCCAATATTACTTTAGATACTTTTCAAAGCAATTGGGAAGGTGCAGTGGTGGATCGTATTCATCAAGCACAACAAGACGGCGTCAAAATTATTATTATTAATCCTGCCGCACTTACACATACTTCCGTTGCTGTACGTGATGCCCTTTTAGGTGTCGCCATCCCTTTTATTGAAGTACATCTTTCTAATGTTCATGCACGTGAAGCATTTAGACATCATTCTTATTTATCAGATAAAGCCGTTGGCGTAATTTGTGGTCTTGGTGCTAAAGGCTATTCTTTTGCACTTGATTACGCTATCGACAAAATTCAATCTTCAACTCAATCATAATTTAGGAATACGAACCCATGGATATTCGCAAAATTAAAAAGCTCATCGATTTGATGATCGAATCTGATCTTCAAGCAATTGAAGTGAAAGAAGGCGATCAATCGATTGCTTTAACTCGTCGTAATCCTGTGGTTGCTGCTGGTGTAGCACCTGTTGCACTCCCAGCTGCTGAAGCACCAGTAGTTAAAGCTGCCTCTCGTGGTGCTGTAGAAACCTCACCTATGGTCGGCGTGTTCTATTCTGCACCAAGTCCTGGCGAAGCTCCATTTGTCAATGTTGGTCAAACTGTTTCTGCGGGTGAGACTTTAGGTATCATCGAAGCAATGAAAATTATGAACCCAATTGAAGCAACTCAAAGTGGTGTAGTTGAAGAAATTCTTGTAAAAAATGGTGATGTAATCCAGTTCGGTCAACCTTTATTCCGCTACCGCGCGTAATACCTCGGGGGTTGATATGTTGCAAAAAGTTTTAATTGCAAACCGAGGTGAGATTGCGCTACGCATCACTCGCGCTTGCAAAACTTTAGGGATTAAAACAGTCGGAATCTATTCTGATGCTGACAAAGATTTAATGCATTTACGTTTTTGTGATGAAGCCGTATGTATTGGTCCGGGTGCAAGTAGTGAAAGTTACTTAAATATTCCTGCCATTATTACAGCTGCAGAAATTACTGGTGCAGATGCAATCCATCCCGGTTATGGTTTTTTATCTGAAAATGCTGAATTTGCTGAAATTGTAGAAAGTTCAGGTTTTATCTTTATTGGTCCACGTCCTGAACACATTCGCCTAATGGGCAATAAAGTTTCAGCGATTACGGCGATGCGTAAAGCAGGTGTACCAACAGTTCCAGGTTCTGCACATGCAGTGACGCCAAACAATGCTTTGGCTGAAGCAAAAGAAATTGGCTTTCCATTGATCGTCAAAGCTGCTTCAGGTGGTGGTGGTCGTGGTATGCGTATTGTTGAACGTGTAGACACCCTACTCGAATCTGTTCAAGCTGCACAGCGTGATGCAGAAATGTGGTTTGGCGACGATACCGTTTATATGGAACGTTTCCTACAAAAACCTCGTCATGTTGAAGTTCAGGTTTTGGCAGATGGTAATGGTCAAGCAATTCATTTATATGACCGTGATTGTTCGTTACAACGTCGACATCAAAAAGTCCTTGAAGAAGCACCTGCACCTGGTTTACCAGAAGAAGCACGCGCCCATATTTTAGAAGCATGTGTAAATGCTTGTAAATTAATGCAATACCGTGGTGCTGGTACCTTTGAATTCTTATTTGAAGATGGCGAATTCTTCTTCATTGAAATGAATACACGTGTTCAAGTTGAGCATCCTGTGACTGAACAAGTCACAGGTGTAGATATTATTGAACAGCAATTGCGTATTGCAGCTGGTCTAGGTCTTAATCTTCAACAAGAAGATATTAAGATCGAAGGTCATGCCATTGAATGTCGTATCAATGCCGAAGATCCATCTACCTTCTTACCTTCACCGGGTAAAATTGAATCATTCTATGCACCAGGTGGCGCAGGGATTCGTTTAGATTCTCATATCTATCAAGGTTATAGCATCCCACCATATTATGATTCGATGATTGCAAAATTGATTTCTTATGGTAAAGATCGTGATACCGCGATTGCCCGAATGAAACAAGCTTTAGATGAAATGATTTTAACTGGGATTAAAACCAATATTCCATTACATAAAGATTTGATTCTTGAAGATAAGAACTTCTGTGCGCAAGCGATGGATATTCATTACCTTGAAAAACATTTATTAAAGCAACTTCAAGGTCATGAAAATGATGCTTAACTGATCTTTGCTTAACAAAAAACCTCTGTAAATCAGAGGTTTTTTAATATCAATAAAATCGATTTATTATTTAACTCAGTGACCTATCGGCACAACATCTTTAAGCCATGGCACTGTTCAAATTATATCTCAAGCCTAAGGCAAGACTTTGCGCAAAGTGGCAAAACATTGATCCCCTTTATCTGACGCACAAAAACTCATGGTATTTTTATTAATCCACTTTACATAATACTGCGACACATCCCCAGTTTGGTCTTCTTTACGCCCGGAACAATCGGTTTCGTTATTTTCATAGCGAATTTGCATAATCAATGCAGGAGGTTTTTCTAAAGTATTATCAGGCGAGGGTTGATAATCAAAAAGTCCTACTGACCACTCTTTGGCACTGTTGACAACAACTTCATTGGAACCTCGGAAATTATAATATTCGATGCATTTTTTATTTTCAGGAATTTCCATTCCCCATAAACCTAAAATTTCAGGTCGAGTACTGATTCGAATGGTGCTGGTTGTATTTGTCGCCATTACATTGTTGGTCGTTGTTGCTTGAGCGCGTGGAGGTGCCTCATCAGCTTTAGTGTAAGAAGAAAAGCTAAGCAGTAAAGAAATTATAAGTGCTGTTTTTTTCATACCCAATCTTGTATGCCAAATTTTATCTTGTATAAACTATCATACATTTATAATAAAACATGTAAAATTAACCATATAAGAACAATCTTTATCCAAGCTCAACTGCAGAATAAATTTCTAAAATGCTGGATTAAAGGCGATTAAAACTATTGATTTATCGATATACATAGATATGATTATCATTACTACCTTAAAGACAAAGCCACGTGACTTGGTGTTGGAATTAAGCATTCTTCTAAAATAGGTTAGTCATTTGCCACGAGCGATACTGTATTTAAGTCAAACGTTTAAGGACAATATTTCTGCATTTTTTCTGATTGCAGTGATCATATTTGCCTGTGCTTTGGCTGGAATATTGGGTAGACCACTCTCCTTTCTTGCTATTTTCTGGCCAGCAAATGCCGTCTTACTTGGACTCTTTTTAAGATTTACCACGCTCAAAAATATTGGTGGGTGGCTAGGTGCATTTTCAGGTTTTATGCTTGCAGACCTGATCACTGGAAATAGTTTTTTAGTGACCTTATTTTTAACCTTAGCCAATCTATCGCACGCTTTGGTAACATTATTACTTATTCATTTCTTTAAATTAGACTATAAACAATATAATAAAGGTTTAACATTTTTATATCTTTTTGGCATCAGTGCATTTGGTGGTTGTCTCGCTGCAGCTACAGTTGCTTGCTTAACGGTTCCTCACCTGCCCAATACCTTTATGTCTATCGATCGAATCTGGATTGACTTTGGGATGTGGTGGACTGGAGAAATCCTTAATGTCATTGCATTTTTACCAATCGTCTTAGCGATTCCAAACCGCACTACATTACAAAGTTATTTCCATGAATTTAAGCAACAACCCGTTCAAGTCCAACTTTTTTTACCTTTTTTAGGTGTAGTTTTCTCAGTAACACTTACCCACTTTTTTATCGGTCCGGGTGCAATCATGTTCCCAATTGCGGCATTGATATGGGCTGCACTCAGTTATAATCTATTCTTTGTCTCAATTATCAATTGTGGGGTATGTATGCTTTTATATAATGCATTGACCTCATACTATATTACCCAATCACCAAATGCCTATCTAGAAACAACGCTTTCCGTTCGAATAGGTTTGTTTATGCTGGCATTAGGACCGTTGACGCTAACCATTATCAGTCGTAACCGACAAAAGTTATATCATCAGATTTTATATCTCGCCAATCATGATGGTTTAACAACTACGTTAAATCGACGTTATTTTTATGAGGAAAGTGAACGTACAATCGCCAAAAATACTGAAAAAACAGCGCATAGTGTGACGATATTACTGCTGGATCTAGATCATTTTAAAAAAATTAATGATCAATACGGACATTTGATTGGGGATTATGTTTTACAAACATTTTCCCAACAAGTAAAAGCACAGCTACGTGCCCATGACTTGTTTGGTCGTTTAGGGGGAGAGGAATTTGCAATTTTACTGAAAGATTTAAGCTTAGATCAAAGTATCGCAATTGCTCAAAGAATCTGTAATATGACCTTCGATACCCCTATTTATTTAGATGATCAACGTACACTTCAGATCAGTGTAAGTATAGGTTTGAGTTACCAAACATTACCGCACTGTATTCCCTTTCAACAGCTCATCAAACGTGCAGACGCAGCACTGTATTTGGCGAAAGAAAAAGGAAGAAACCAACTTTGTTTAGAAACAGATATTCAACAAGATCAAAAAATATTTGCCCAATAACCTTAAATTGCGAGGGAATGCAATGAAATATTCAGAATATATTCAATATGATGGCATCGGTTTAGCACAACTGGTACAAAGCAGACAAATACAAGCACATGAATTACTTGAAATCGCCATTCAACGTGCTGAACAGGTCAATCCTAAAATCAATGCCATCGTGATTCCGATGTATGAACAGGCAATGAAAAATGCCAATAACCACCATTCAGGTCATTTTTCTGGCGTTCCTTTTTTATTAAAAGATCTCCACCAAGAGTTCGCAGGAGTGGCAACATCTTTCGGTTCAAAATCTTTTAAAAATGCCCAATATATTGCCAAAGAAAACGCTGAAATCGTTACTCGCTGGATTAAATCAGGTGTCGTAACTTTTGGTTTAACCAACTCTCCTGAATTTGGCATTAAAGGCATCACTGAACCTGAAGCATGGGGAAGCTGTAAAAACCCATGGAATCTCAAATATAACAGTGGTGGTTCATCAGGGGGTGCAGCCTCAAGTGTTACTGCTGGAATTGTACCTATTGCAGGGGCAAGTGATGGTGGAGGCTCAATCCGTATTCCCGCATCATATTGTGGGTTGTTTGGATTAAAGCCAAGTCGAGGACGTACGCCTTGGGGACCTAAAATTAGTGAAGCCATGCATGGTGCAGCAATGCAGCATATATTGTGTAAATCCGTAAGAGACAGCGCAGCAATGCTGGATGCAACACAAGGTTCAGATCACAGTGCACTTTTTAATATTCAACGTCCAACAGAAAACTATTTAGAGATCATTCAAAAAGCCCCAAAAAAATTACGTATTGGTTTTTCAGTCACGTCACCCATTGGTACTCAAGTATCACAAGATGCCGTCAATGCCATTCAAAACACTGTAAAGTTGCTACAATCCTTAGGGCATATCGTTGAAGAAGCTTCACCGCAGATTGATGGAATGGCTTTGGCTAAAGATTTTATTACCACTTGGTTCAGCCAATGTGCTTATACTGTAAAACAAGTTAAACAGCAGTTTGGTGCAAAAGATCAAGATTTTGAATTAGATACTTTAGCCATTGCTGCATTTGGTGCTAAAGCATCTGCATTGGATTACATCAACAACCTGAATAACTGGGGAACTTATGTAACTCAAATGAATCAATTTTTTAGCCAATATGATTTACTCCTTATCCCCTCCACTGCATCTGTTGCACCAAAAAATGGTGAAGTCAAAACACCTGCTTGGCAAATTCCTATTTTAAAAGCGTTACTGAAAGTTGACCAAGCACACTTACTGGCTAAAGGAAAACTGGTTGAACAATTGATTAAAAATAATTTACAGTGGGTACCCTTTACACAACTGGCAAATATTACGGGCTTGCCTGCCATGTCTGTACCCTTGTATTGGAACAAAGATCATTTACCCTTAGGCTCTCAATTTATTGCCCCATTTGGACATGAAGATACGCTATTACAATTGGCGGCACAGCTAGAACAAGCACAACCCTGGGCAGCACGTTACCAATCCATCAAGGTATAAATTAACCCATTGTAAATATTCATATAAATTTCAACAATTTATATGAATATTTACGTATTTTTTAATAACTATAAAAGTTTAATTAAACCTTTAAATCCCCAAATCAAAACTAAACGCCGCGACAAAGAATAAGTGATCAAGCAGCTGATTGATTGTTTATAAAATGCCTCCACCACCTAGCCAAACATTTAAAAAATTCAGTATTTTTAACAATAGAGGCTTTAGCATTTTTTTGCATAAGTAAATCAACAATCAAGACAACCACTTATACAAAAAAGTCATAAGATATGCCTGTTTTTTGATATCTGGCAAATAAGTCATGTTTGGTCCTGTTGAGTTTATTTTGGCTGGCATTTTAGTCGGTTTCTGTGTAGGTATTACGGGTGTCGGTGGTGGATCACTGATGACACCTATTTTGATTAGTTTATTTCGAATTGAACCACACATCGCCATCGGAACGGACCTCCTCTATGCTGCGATTTCAAAGTTCTGCGGTTCACTTGTACATGCAAAAAAACTCAATATTGTTTGGCCTATCGTACTTTGGCTCGCTTTAGGGAGTGTTCCAGCATCATTTGTGACCCATTGGGTTTTAGAAAACTATTTGAGCGGTTCAACCCATTACAAAGCCATCTTAACCATGGTTTTAGGATTTATGCTGACGCTAACAGGTCTATCCATTATGTTCCGTGCCAGAATTGAAAAGTTTTTTGCCAAATTTCGTGAAGATCAACACGACTTTCAAGAGGTAAATAATTTTAACATTCAAGGTAAGCGTGTATACGTCGTGCTCATGGGCATTGTACTGGGTGTATTCGTGACGCTCTCCTCTGTAGGTGCTGGCGCTTTTGGTGTCATGGCACTCATTCTGATGTTTCCGAACTTACCGATGATTCGTATCATTGGTTCAGATGTGGTACATGCCGTTTTACTCACCTCTGTGGCAGGTTTTGCACACATGACTTCAGGCAACGTAGATTTTCAATTACTCGGATGGCTACTGGTTGGGTCTATTCCTGCGATTATTGTTGGCACATTAATCAGCTCGAAAATGCCTGAAAAGATGATCCGTAAAGTACTTGGAATCACCCTATTTGCTCTAGGTATTAACTTTATCTTAAATCCAGTTAAATCCAAACCTGTTGAAAAACCACAGGCAGCCATGGTTACTCAAACTGTTCAACAACAGCAGGTTTAAATTTAATCTGTAATTGATAACTTATCATTATGAATGGGTTGTGAAGTTTTAATGATTTATTTATAACAAAACTTGAACCAATTCATGTTATATTCTGACCACTAAAAATACTTTCTGTATGTTCTAATACCCAGTGACGGCAATGAATACATTAAATTCAAATCCAATTATTCAATCAGATATTGATGACGTGAATGTCCAAAGCATTCAAACGCTTGTAACTCCAGCTGAACTTAAAGCTGAACTCCCATTAAATGAAAATGCTTACCAAACTGTACTTCATGGTCGGGAAACAGTCCGTAATATTTTAGATGGTAAAGATAAACGTCTATTTGTTGTGATTGGTCCTTGCTCGATTCATGACCCTGTTGCAGCACATGATTATGCAGATCGTTTAAAAGTTTTAAGCGAAAAAGTAAAAGATACGCTCTACATCATCATGCGTGTTTATTTTGAAAAACCTCGTACAACTGTAGGTTGGAAAGGTTTGATCAATGATCCTGACATGAATGATTCTTTTAATATCGAAAAAGGTTTACGTTTAGGACGTAAATTACTGCTTGAGTTAAATGACAAAGGTTTAGCTTGTGCGACTGAAGCGTTGGATCCAAACTCACCTCAGTATTATCAAGATTTAATTTCATGGTCTGCCATTGGCGCACGTACCACAGAAAGCCAAACCCATCGTGAAATGTCATCTGGTTTGTCATCACCTGTCGGTTTTAAAAATGGTACCGATGGTGGCTTAACTGTTGCAACCAACGCAATGCAATCTGTGAAGCATGGTCATAGCTTTTTAGGTCTGAATAACGAAGGTCAAGTTTCAGTGATTCGTACCAGTGGCAACCCGTATGCGCATGTTGTATTACGTGGCGGCAATGGTAAGCCGAACTATGATGCAGGCTCAGTTGCAGAAGCAGAAAACGCACTAGCAAAAGCTAAAGTCAGTACGAAAATTATGATTGATACCAGTCATGCAAACTCAAATAAAGACCCATATTTGCAACCATTGGTATTGAAAAATATCACAGAACAAATTCTTGATGGGAATAAATCGATTGTTGGCATCATGGTTGAAAGTCATATCAAAGGTGGTCGTCAAGATATTCCAGAAAATCTAAGCGATTTGGAATATGGTAAATCAGTGACTGATGGCTGTATTGACTGGGAAACTACAGAAAAAGCATTGCTTGAAATGGATGCAGCCTTAAAAGATATTTTACCAAAGCGTTAATTAGTATAAAAACGCCATCTACATAGATGGCGTTTTTGTTTATGATGTTATTAAAATTTTTCTGTAAGAATGCTATGAACGAACTTGAACAAGAACTCTGTCAAATCGCAAACTTTCAGTTTGTCCATGAACATTTACTGACTTCAGGTCAACCGACGGCTGAACAACTGAAGCAAATTAAAGAATACGGCGTAGATACAATCATCAATCTGGCATTTACAGATGCGTCGGTACATTTAGAACATGAAGATAAAATCTGTGCTGAGTTAGGCTTAAACTATATCCAAATTCCCATTCATTGGGATCGACCTGCAGATGACCAATGTTTATTTGCTCTAGATTTGATTGCACATTTAGTGCAGGAAAAAATAGTGTGGGTACATTGTGCCAAGAACATGCGTGTCAGTAGCCTAATGTATTTATATCGTCAGTATTTTATGGATATGGATATGCCAACAGCACAAGAGTTGTTGCATCAAGTGTGGGAACCCAATGAGACATGGACAGGGTTAATGCATGCAGTCAGTCTACAACTTCAAGGACGTAAAGCAACTGAAGATTTACAACACTCATTAATGCATGCAGACCAATTTTCTTAAAAATATAACCCCCTTAATATCTTTGATCGATTTCAATATAAAAGCATCCAGTATGATAAAAAAATAAGCGCCATTAGGCGCTTATTTTATAGCGATCTAAACAATCTAATTCTGCTTAATGAATCAATAATTGTTTGATCAATGGTAAGTTTGCTGAACTTGTCGCAGCCAAAATCAAACTATTATTGGAGCGTAAACTTGTCCATTTTTGATTCCCACCTGTCCCGCAGTTATAACTAATCAAACGGGCACGATTGTTATTTAAATAACCATATTCTAAATCAAAACATTTTGAACCTTGTTCAATGCGTTGTAATGTAGAATTAATCATCCATGCCTGCGCTGAACTCTCATTATTACATGATGCAAGATTGATCACACCAGCCTGACTTGCTAAACATTGATCCATATATTTCTTACTATGGATTTTACCCATCGCATCATAAATCCATTGTTCAGAGTCATCACCTGTACAAGCACTCTTACCACTGATGTAGGCATTTAGCTTGCCATCAGACAGTGTTTCTACCTTCAAACAGTTGGTTCCATTTTTTAGACTAGAAACTTCATTTAAATTAAAATCATTATTCAATTCCAATTTAGCCACAAATCGGTTAAATGCCTCAATTGCTTCAGCATTACCACTTTCCAAATCAACTCGATAAGCATTGATCCAACGATTTAAACGATAAAGTTTTATTTGCTGTTGGGTGTAACGTACCATTTCAAGCTGTGCATTTGGAGAAAGTTCAGTTTTAAATAGACGATAAGAGTCAAATAATAAACGTGAATTTGCATCAAGTTTAACCACAGCTTTACCTTGATTATTGAGTAAAGCTTGTTCAAGCTGCGGCATTTCAATTTTTCTTAAAGCAGAATATTCTGCTTCCTTACCAATGGTCACAAAAGGCGTCATAGCTTCAATTGCAACAGGAATACTGATGCTAGAGAGCTTAACTGCCTGTTGACCCGTTTTTTGGCAATAAAGATCCACATTTTGAGGTGCATCACTTTGTGCAAGATTGACATGGAACTTATTGGCATTGCTTCCAGCATTTACCCGTTGTGGTGCAAGTGCAATATGTTCAACTTTACTGGCATATTGTACATTCAACCAGCAACTTGCAGCAGTGCTAGAGGTATTGACTTGTGGCAAATTGAATACATTGCCCCAGTTACCACGTGCAGCAGGATAAACAATACCCACCTGATTTACAGGGTCATATCCCCCTAAAATTGTATAAACTGGCACACTAAATAGACGCGGCTTTAAGAAATTTCCATCTGCACTGTTGTACCAAACATTGCCTGAGTTTGGCGTTTTGGGTTGAGCATCTACCATTTCTCGTGTGTTTGCATTCCACTTTTTATAACCTGTGATTGAGTTTGCATCCCAAATATACTTATCAAATGCAGGCTGAATTTTCAACCAAGTACTATAACCTGTGTAGTGGGTATATTTAGAAATCGAGCTGGCACTTGCGCCACCACTCATTGCATCCCAGCCATAAGCATATAAATTTTGGAAGTTAGGCACCCCATTACTCCCATCTCCTAAATTAGTACTGCCCCAATTTAAGTTGCCGCGCATCTTATTACGAAATGCAATATAGCCCCAGCCACTATCCGCATGATGTGCAGACCAGAAATAATTGGTTGGGCTACCACTGGTTTCAACAGAACCTGGATAATGTCCTAATCCATAATGATGTCCAATTTCATGACTGAATTCATTTCCTATAGAATCAATCAATGTCAAAATCCCATTACCACCACTCAAGCCATGATTTGACTCACCATTGGCATATTTACCTCTGGCATGATGAATCACAACACTTTGTGTCAGCTGTGGTTGTTCCTGACTTTGCATTGAGGAACTGGTCACCCCCCAATTGGCTAAATTTATACCGACACTAAATGTAGATTTCGCAGTATTCTCACGCATATCACCATCATAAACGCCCCCATTGGTCGCGCTCGCTGAATCATAAATCACGCCACTCGCAACCATCACACGATTGAGTTTCATTTCCTCATATTTACTGACAATCATTTTTGCCGCCGGGATGGTTTGTAAATAATCAGTACCCGCTTTTTCTGGTTCCAAAAGCATATAGTGCCCATTGGATTTTGGTGCATCGGTCAATAAACCTAAGCGAATACTTTGAACCACAAGCTCTCCGGGCGCTGCAAAGTCAATATCGCTTCCGCCAAGCGCACCACTACGATTATTGACTGGATCGATGACGCGAATAGTAAGTCCTGGACGAACTTCATCCCACTTCAAAGCAAGCGACCATGCTTGCTTTGAGTACATGACACGTGCTCGATCGTCCTGATTGGATTGATCTGAAGCTGCAAGGCGTGATGGTTCTTTTAAATTAACTGTACGAATCAGTTGATTACCTTGATAAATTTCAGCTTGTAATTGGTTGAGTTCCCCCATCGCAACCAAAGGCGTTACCAATAACAAAGCATCTTTTTCAGTGGTCAAACGTGGCATTTTATCCTGTTCATTATTTTTAGGATTGACCGCATGACTTTGAACAAACTGTACCATTGCAGCGAAATTACCCGTTAAATCATTACGCAGTAATCGATTTTCGCCTTGTCCATTAAAATCATAGAATCCCAATATCTTATTCGAGATTTTATTTTTAACAGGTTCAGGATATTTGTCGACAGTAGGTGGTGTAGTACCCGTATTGCCCTCAGAGCCATTGTTTGAACCGCCCGAACCATTCTCAGGTGGTGTTCCTGTAGAACCATTGTTGGAGCCACCCGAACCATTCTCTGGTGGTGTTTCTGTAGATCCATTGTTAGAGCCATCCGAACCACTATTTGGTGGAGTTTCTGTAGATCCATTATTCGAACCGCCCGAACCATTCTCTGGAGGTGTTTCTATAGATCCATTGTTGGAGCCATCTGAACCACTATTTGGTGGAGTTTCTGTAGAGCCATTATTTGAACCGCCCGAACCATTATCTGGTATTTCTGGTGTACCATCTCCAGGCAGTTCATTTGTACCATCTCCTGGATTTTGTGGCAGATTTGATGGCTGATCATTTACAGAATGGCTTTCCCCTCCACCCCCACATGCAATCAACATTGCTGAAAGCGTACAAATTGTTAAATATTTAAACCTTAAGTGCATCACAGATCTTCCCCAATATTTATAACGACTTATCTCTATCCATGCTTTTTGAGACAAAATTGAAATATTATTTAATTTCAATAACTTAAATATAACACACCAATTTAAATTTCATCATTTTTTTATCATTAACCGACGAAAAACCTATCACAACAGCAAAATACGATTGTGCTTGTCATCTAGAGTAGTGATTAATCTGAATAGAATACAATTAAGTTTATAATTTTAGTCATCGTTATATTGGCTTTACTACAAGCTTAATCAACGATCAAGTAAGGCAATAATAATCAACCATTTTTTATCATATTATTGTTGAAAGTCACGTATCAATAATTCACCTCTTTCGCCACGCCAAATCCATTTTAAATGGCTATCCACAAAGCGCTCTCCCTCAAACCAAACAAACAACCCTTCCATCATTTCAGGCCAATCACTTTGATCAATTTGAGTACGTTTCGAAATCACAGCAATAATTGCAGCAAGAATCGTATCATGGCTTACGGCTAAACTAATACCATTGCTTACTGTTGGATGTGTTTCATAAATCAATTCAAGCACATCAACTACCCCACGAATTGGATGCTTCATTCCGGGCAAGGCATTATTCACAAAGCTATTGATAAAACCGAGCGCACCCTGCTTGCGAAAGTATGGCGCAGCTTGCTTAATATCCAGCACAAAACTTCCAGGCTCAACCAATAAGCCTTTTTCGACAATTTCAATATGATGGGTATTGGGTTGGGGGGAGACACCATCTGCACCTTGAATCATCAAAGCAGCAGTATCTACACAACGTTGAATTGGACTAGAAATACAATGCTGAATGACACGATCGGTATGATCTATTAAATATGAACCCCAAGCATGTGCTAAGTCACGCCCCTGAGTTGTTAGTTGTAAATCATAGCCAGCCAATCCCTGTCCATTAACAACTTCACGAATTGAATGACGCGTAAATAAAGTCACAGGGGTCTGCGCATCTGGCAATAAATCTATTGCTTTCAGCATGCTTTTCGGCAATAAATCTAACGCCATATCAACTCAAAACTCTTTTTATACAGCTTTACTATAACATAAGTCACAAAGTGTTAAATCATCTGTAAAATAGATATCTATATTATCTAAAAAGCTAAATTATATTAAAAGCTAACATTACCAAGTGCATCCAAGGCAATTTGTTTGGTTTCCTCATTCCGAAATGCAATAAAACCTTCATTTAATACAGTATTTCGTTGATTATAAGTAAAGGGTACTGCCGCTAAGCTGACCAATCCACCACCTATACTTTCGAGCAAACCTTGCCCTGCACTCGTATCCCACTCGGAGGTTGGGTGGAAGCGTGGATAAATATCAATTTCACCTTCCAGCATCATACAAAATTTATAGGCACTGCCCGCCTCTCGTTTAATGACAGGTGACTCTTGTTCGATATAATCAATATATTGCTGATATTTGGGATTCTTACTGCTGTGGCTTAAACCAATTTGGATTGCATCTTCTTCAACTTCTTTAAACTTGCAGTAGCGCTCCCATGTTCCCTGAGTAAATGAATACTTATATGGAAGTTCTGTTAAATAACCCAAATACATAACTTGTTCAGTTGGTACAGCAATAATAGAGAATATGGTTTGATGATTATGAATCAGGCTTAAATTGATGGTGAATTCATCACGTTCATGAATAAATTCTTTGGTTCCATCTAAAGGGTCTAGCATCCAACACACCGCCCAAGCATGACGTTCTGAATAATCACTTTCTTCAGACAACACAGGAATTTCGGGCGTAACTTGTGCCAATTGTTCAATTAAATAAGCATTAACTTTTAAATCAGCTTGGGTTACTGGAGACTGATCATCCTTTTGGTCAATATTAAATGCTCGCCCAGCACAATAGTTTTGGTATTCCTCAAGTAAAATTTGACTTGCTTTGGCCAAAACAGGAACCAATTTTGAAATTTGGTCATCTTGTGGTGCTTGAGTAGTGATAAACATTGATCTGACCTGTAGGATGTCTGATTTTTGTGCTTAAGCCTATCATTTTTTTATGTTGAGTGCATGAAAACAATAGCTTTTAAACAATTAATTGTACTTTAAATAGATGATATGCTTTTGAATATCATCATAGACTTTTAGGTATTTATTCAATTGACTAGACTAAGCTGTCTCTAAAAACTTGAAAAATTATATTCTTACCAAACCAATGATCTTTCAAAATAGATTGATAAAAACACAATAAGCTTCTTTCATAAGTCGTTTTTAATACTATAAATCAACATTAAAGCCCCTTCACCTTAACCTTCTCCCGAAGGGAGAAGGTACTTTCAATCCCCCATATGATTCGGACCACATGATCATTTTTTTGACTCATAAAATCGATCTAATATATTGTTTTATATATAATTTAACAGAGGAACACCGTTCTTAATTATATTTGAATTCACCAGCAATAAGTGACTATATACTTCATTCATGAAAGAAAGGTCCTTGAGCGCCTCATAACTCATCCCCAATTAATTCTATTTCAGCCTTAATGAAGTATTCACGCAAATAATCATTCATCAAAGTAGAAGCTTCAGATTCGCTCAATTCATCTACGATCCAAAAAATGTATACATTTTTTTTGATGTGAATTATTTTTCTATTATATTTTACTATTCTCTGTAATTTATTATCTTTAACTTTAAAAGATTTATCATGGGAATCTCCCAATAACTTGCATCCATTCCACGGTCCACCAATACAGATGTTCATTTTAATCCATTTTAGCTAAAAAATTGTCTAAATTAAAAATGGTCTACATAACAAAATAACATGCACCATCACACAAAAAACTCCAGTAAAGGAGATAGAAAACACATTCGCAGTCTCTAAGAAGGATTTTCTATCCAAAATACTTTTATCACATTGGCAGAATATGACTATTTCAATTTTTTTCTTTTAAATCAATATTTAAAATTAGTTTATCTAAATAAACTATTTAACTGATATTCTAATTTCAAAGACAAAAATATCCTGTGATGAAGCAAGTTTGTATATTAAATTTAAAAATTTGTGTGAATTTATCTTAAATAATAGAGTAGATAGTTGATCAATGTTCATTTTTCAACACATTTCTGTGTTTACATTGAAATTCAAGTCTTAATCGAAGCTTATGTCCAAATATCTAAACCTTAGACTTCTCCATTAAAAAGACAGCAATATTGAAAGGCTATTTTCTCTTTGACGACATATGCAGAGACACCAATAAGCGATCACGAACAATGATGATTTCAATTCTATCTCTATCATCTCTATCATCTCTATCATCTCTATGTCTGTTTTTCCATTGTTAGATTTTAACCAATGTTTAGTGAATCCCATGATTTAAGAATTCAAATCTCTTATACTTGGTTGTCATGAGATTTGTTTTTAAATATATGCACACATATGTACATAATTTTTCTTCAAGCATACATAACTTTATAAGGCTTTAAAAATTTTTAATCCTGAATTATAGAGTTAAAAAATTTAGTATTTTTACATATTATGATGAGCTTTGATGTACTTTAAAAATCTTAGGAGTTTCTTGAATGCAAAAACCCATCATCTTTTTTGACATGGATGGTACGCTCCTCGATTTGGCTTTTGACGATCTCATCTGGAACACCAAACTCCCTGAGCGTCACGCACAAACACATCAATGTAGTTTAGAGCAGAGCCATAACACCCTGAATACATTTTATCAGCAACATAATCACACACTGTGTTGGTATTCTTCAAAATACTGGTCTGAGAAAGTAGGCGTAGATGTTTTAAAATTACAATATGAATATAAAGACAAAATTGCAACTCGACCAGGTTGCTTTGAACTACTGGAACAATTAAAAGCACAAGGTTATCGTTGCTGGCTACTTACCAATGCAGATTGCGCAGGATTACAGCTTAAACTTGAAAATATCGACCTAAGCCCTTATTTTGAAGTGATGATCAGTAGTGAAGAAATTGGATATTCCAAAGAGTTTGTCGAATTTTGGGAAATTCTTCAGCAGAAGTATCCTTTTGATCCTCAAAATGCTTGTTTGGTTGATGATACTACTCCTGTGCTTAAAGGTGCTGAAAAATTTGGTATACAACATTTGATTACGATTACTCAACCATCAAGTGGCCGTGCAGCACGTCATGTCCTTGAGTTGGAATACCCTGCAATTCATCATTTAACTGAGCTTTTACCATTACTCACCAAGTTAAACTTAGAAAATAAGGATGTCGATGTCAAAACAGCTTGAGAAACAACAACTTGAAACAATGCGTGTAGACAAGTGGCTTTGGGCTGCACGTTTCTTTAAAACACGCTCGATTGCCAAAGATGCAATTGAAGGCGGCAAAGTTCATCACAATAATGAGCGTGTCAAAGTTTCTAAAGAAATTCGTGTGGGCATGGAATTAACCATACAGCAAGGATTTGATCGAAAAACAGTGGTGATCAAAGCATTGTCTGCAATTCGTGGCGGTGCGCCTATTGCACAACAACTATATGAAGAAACAGAAGTCAGTGTGGCACGTAGAGAGTTGATTTCAACCCAAAGAAAATTGCATAATCTAGCGCGACCTGATCATCGACCGAGTAAAAAAGATCGACGACAAATAAGCAAATTTAAGCAAGAAAATGATCAGCAATTTGACCAATCTTGGTCCTATGATGATGACTGAATTCGTTTAAGTTAAGTGCGACAAAATATGTCGTACTACTGTTTTTAAAGATAGAACCATTTTTAATTTTCTGTCACTATTACTCCTGTGGACGAAAGATCAAATTTAATGACATCCACTTAAGATATTAGTGATATTACATCGTTTGAGGTTTACGAGATGGATGATAACAAAAGCAAGGCACTGAACGCGGCACTTAGCCAAATTGAAAAACAATTTGGTAAAAATACAGTCATGCGTTTAGGGGATAATACTGTACAAGCTGTTGAAGCTGTTTCTACTGGCTCTTTAACACTTGATATTGCACTAGGAATCGGGGGCTTACCAAAAGGACGTATTGTTGAAATTTATGGTCCTGAATCTTCTGGTAAAACCACAATGACTTTACAGGCAATCGCACAATGCCAAAAAGCGGGTGGAACTTGTGCCTTTATTGATGCCGAACACGCTTTAGATCCACAATATGCCCGTAAACTTGGGGTTGATATTGACAATCTTTTAGTTTCACAGCCAGATAATGGTGAACAGGCACTTGAAATTGCCGATATGCTTGTTCGCTCAGGTGCGATTGATCTGATCGTTGTCGACTCTGTAGCTGCATTGACTCCTAAAGCTGAAATTGAAGGCGAAATGGGTGACTCTCACATGGGTTTACAAGCACGTTTGATGAGCCAAGCATTGCGTAAAATCACTGGTAATGCAAAGCGTTCAAACTGTATGGTAATTTTCATTAACCAAATCCGTATGAAAATTGGTGTTATGTTTGGTAGCCCTGAGACCACAACTGGTGGTAATGCATTGAAGTTCTATGCTTCAGTACGTTTAGATATTCGTCGCATTGGTCAAGTCAAAGAAGGCGATGAGATCGTTGGTTCTGAAACCAAAGTGAAAGTTGTTAAAAATAAAATGGCTCCTCCTTTCCGTGAAGCGATTTTCCAAATCATGTATGGTAAAGGTGTTAATCACTTGGGTGAGTTGGTTGATCTTGCAGTTGCTCAAGAACTGGTTCAAAAAGCAGGTGCATGGTATTCCTACCAAGGCGATAAAATCGGTCAAGGTAAAAACAATGTCATTCGCCATTTAGAAGAAAATCCACAACTGGCGCAAGATCTTGATCGAATGATTCGTGAAAAGCTCTTAACTACAGCAAATGCTGCACCTGTTGAAGAGAAAGAAGAAGAACCTGACTTTTTAGATGTTTAATCTGATCTATCATTTCTTTATTTTTCCTAAGCGCCTTTCGAGGCGCTTTTTTATACAAATTATTGAATTGAAATTGATTGTGATTTCTAATAAATTTCAGTTATAACTGATTTAAAATGTTATTCAACATCAAATACATTTATTCTTATGCAGACAAATATTACAAGATTGGCTGAGTTTTTATTTTTTCAAGGTCCAAGAATTACTCAAGCAAAAATAGATCAACATTTTAAAAATAAGACGATTCTCATTACAGGTGCTAGTTTTGGAGTTGGTGAAGCATGTGCGAAACGTTTAGCACATACTGAATGTACTCTGATTTTAGTTGCGCGAAGTACTGATAAACTTTTACAGCTAAAAAATGAATTAGAACGTGGTCACTGCCATGTTGAAATGGTCAGTGTAGATTTATATGAACTGGAAGCAGCTGAAAATATATTTCAAAGTCTGCAAAATAAAAATTTACACGTTGATATTCTGATTCATAATGCAGGTAAATCCATTCAACGCTCGATCTGGGAGAGTTTAGATCGACCTCAAGATATTGATCGCTGTATTGCAATTAATTACATCAACCCTGCTCAACTCACTCGTTTATTATTGCCAGACTTAAAACTGAAATGTGGGCAAATTTTGGTTGTTTCTACCATTAATGCCAAACTATTCGCTCCCCCACTTTGGTCAAGTTATCAAGCATCTAAAGTTGCTATGCAACAATGGATCCTTGCCATCCAACCCGAACTTGCTATTCAGCAAATTGATACTAGTATCATTTATTTACCATTGGTACGCACACGTATGATTTTGCCAACCAAACACTATAATCACATGCCTGCAATGCAGGCACAAAGTGCAGCAAATGCAATTTTAGATAGCCTGATTGGACATAAACGGCAATGGCAGCCATGGTGGTTAATTTGGGCACAAGTTACATCAAGTCTATTCTCAAGACCAATTTATTATTTTTATCGCTTTATTCTTGGACGGAAAAAGTAAAATGTCATGGCGATTCGTAATCAAATGGTGTCTTAGTCTGTTATTCAGTGTTATGAAACATGGTGTGCATCTATACAGTATTTTAGATGCGCAAACTCGAATCAATAAAAATAAAACGGCATTGATTATCGATGGCGTAGAGGTGAGTTTTGAAGATTTAAAACATCGTACTGATCAACTTATTTGTGAATGGATAAAACCAGAATATCAAAGTCAATTTCCAAATCAACTTGCACTCATGCTTGAACAAGATTTAGATAGCCTGGCTGCTTTATTTGCTTTAAGTCGTTTAGGCAAGGATATTGTGATCATTAACCCCAATTTAATCGAACATAAACTTCAAACACTGCTAGATCACAAAAATTTTTATTTGATTGGGCATTTAGCGCGATTAAAAAAAATTAAAGTTCAGCATTATTCAGATATTCCACCACAACACGACTCACAACATTTTCATATCAAACGCTATTTTTTTAACAAAATTAGTGTCTGTTCCTCAGGGTCTACGGGTATTCCTAAAGTAGCAACACGACATTCAAATCCACTACAATGCCTGCCGTTACTAGATCTCATGCTTAGACAATTAAAGTTCTTTAAAATTAAACAGATTTTTGTCATGACACCGATCTGCCATGCTGCTGGTTTAACTGCAAGTTTAATGGCTTTAAGCTTTCATAAGACCGTCATCTTGCAAAATCGCTTTGATGTACAAAGTGCCTGTTTATGGATTAAACACTACCAAATTGATTGTCTAAACTTAGTACCCACAATCTTACATAGACTGATTAAATCTCGCTCAATGCTCAGCTCGGTCCAGCATATCATTTCAGGAAGTTCGCCTTTAAGTGCTCATTTGGTTCATCAAGTTCAACAACACTACCCTTACATTCAATTATTCAATCTATATGGAAGTTCAGAAACTGGGATTAATATGATCGCAACCCCTAAGGATTTAAAAACACATCCGGACAGTATTGGTAGAGCTATTCAAGGTGTAGAGTTAAAAATTACTGATCTATCAGGAGAAATTCTCGAACACGGTCAAATTGGTACTTTATGGAGTAAGTGTGCGTGGTCAATTACCCCTAATCAATGGATTGAATGTGGTGATTTAGCTGTCCGAGATTCGCAAGGGTATTATTATTTAAAAGGTCGACGTGATGATATGCTAATTTGTGGTGGTATCAATGTTTATCCAATTGACTTAGAAAATATTTTATACCAACACTCCCTCATAGAATATGCTCAAGCATATGCGGTAGATGATGTAGATCTAGGACAATGTTTAGCAGTTAAAATCATCCTTAAACAATATTTAGATCTCAATCAATTACAAGATTGGATCAGTCAAAAGGCACCACGATATTTACGACCAAAATCGATTTTTATCATCGATCAGATTGAATCAGACAGTATTGGTAAGCCTATTTAGTCAATTGAATAATATGCCTGACATGACAGTTCACCTATTCATCTATCTGTACAGCTTATGCGCTGTTAAAACCCCAAATAGGCGCTACACTATGACAAATACCAACGAAAGTTATTGTTATTAAAGATATGAGCCAAGCTAAATTTCCTAAGATGCTAGACTACGAAAAACTAAAGCAGCAGTTTGGCGAGGATGAAACTGCACCTCTTCCTCCAACTAGCACAATAAGCAATGAGGTCAATAATGAGCATGCCTTTATCGCTAATCAAGATTGCACACCAGCACCACAGGGCTTAACGGGAACACGTTTACGATCATATGCTTTTGCAGTCTTAACCCGTAAAGAATATTCCAAAGCAGATCTTATTGAAAAACTGATGACTTTGGCACAAAGCCGTGAAGAAGTTTTAACATTAGTGGACGAATTATCTGAAAATAACTATCAAAGCGATCAACGTGTCGCTGAAATGACGGTTTGTAGCCAAGTTCGCAAAGGCAAAGGACCTAATCGAATCAAGTTGGCCTTGCGTGCTAAACATCTCGATAAAAGCTTAGTACAAGAAGATATTGCTGAAATTGATTGGTATGAACAAGCTTATCAACTCAAAGTCAAAAAATATGGTTTTGAGGTAAGTAAAGACCCTAAAATCAAAGCTAAACAAATTCGTTTCTTACAATATCGTGGCTTTGAAATGGACGCGATTATGAAAGCGATTTCTAGAAAAGAAAATGAGGATGGACAATAAATATCTAAAATGAGTTAAAGATAAAGTACCTAGCGATTGTGTAATAGAAGAAAAATTTATATTTTGGATAATTATTAGATTTAGAAAATCTGGTGGCAACCCTACTAGCAAAATTTCGGCACATCATAGTTCTGATACCGTTGCTACCTTCCGGTCCTGGCGGGGTTTTCAGAGTACAATTGCGAAACCACCAGCAGGGCTACCATTGCAAGAACAGAGTATAGAGATTTTTTATTTTCTTGCAAGCCAAACATTGTGATTTTCTCAAGTTATTCATTCGTTTGCTTATTTCGTCATCAATGTGGTTATTTTTTGCAAAAAAACCATAAAAAAAAGCCATAAAAAAAGTTGAGTGGACTAGACTCGGGCTTTATGGCTTGAGGGGGAAACTTAATCATCATTAAAACGTGTTATGACTTACTCATATTTAAGGATTCACCTGCTCTCTTTAAAAACGATATCCAATGCCTAAATAGCTCATCAATGGATCAATCTGAATTTTAGTTTTGGCATAAATCAATTGTTTTCCAGTATTGTCATTCAAAACTGAAATGGTGGCTGTATTGTCAAGTTTTGCATATGATACAGATGCCGTAGCAAACCAATTCTCTTTAAAGTCATAAGTAAACCCTGCAGAAAAGATCGGAGCAAAAGCATCATTTGCATCTGCTTTAACTCGCATTTTACCTGTTGAAGCTTTACCTTCCAAAGCGGCACCTGCTTTCTGATCATCAATATTTTGAATCATATGCCCCGCTGCAATTAAATCATTTTTAACGCCAGCATTGATTTTAATCTCATTGAAATAAGCATACATAAAGCCAAAACCTAGAAATGGTCTTAATTTATTAATACCAGGTCGCCCAAAATAATATTGTGCTTGTAATGCTGGTGTCCAAGCTCGTGCTGAGGCGGCATAGTTATATTGATCTAAATTTGTAATTAACAAATTATTTTTTAAGTATAAATTTCCGGAATCCCCGCCGAATGGTTGTGAGGTCGCTGAAAATGGTGCATATATCTGCCCTTTTCCTTTTAAATCTACAGTAGGTGGAATACCCCCCATCAGCTGAATCGAAACATGTTCATTGATGTTATAATTAAACATTAGCCCAGCCGTATTGACGTTTTTAACTTCCAATCCTGCATTTGCCGTCCATGCACTTAAGCCATTAATTTCAGCGATACCTGTAGCATATTCAAGCGCAGCTTCAGGATTCTCCGCATTTGGTATCATCTCCAAAATATAATCAAGCGGATATTTCCCGGTTGCAGGGTCTTGCATATTGATCGTTCTGATCAATTCTGGGTCCATTTGATTGATTCGAGCTTGATCTAAATTTTTAGCAACCGCAGCCCCTGAAATCATCCCAACTTTAGACATTGTTTTTTCAGCAACAGAAGTATTAATCCTAAAAGGTTGAGCATCTCCTGTTGACCGCACATTCAGCCAACCCGCTGAAATGGAAAATCTTTTAAAATCTTGAGCATATACCATATGACTAGCAAATAAGTATGACAAGCCAAGTGCAATTTTTATATATCGTAGCTGATTTTTCATACACTCATCCTTAAATATAAATTTATTTTCACTAAACAATTCACATTAAGAATGTATACAAAAAAACAATTTTGACATTTAAATTCCGATGGAAGGAAAAACGATAATTACAAAAATGTATATTTTAGCAAGTTTAAAAAAATAAAATTAAAACTAATTATGAATAAAAATAAAACAGTAAATTTATCAATAACTGATAATACTCGATAAGAATTATATTTAAAAAAAATATATTAAAGATTTTTTTTATTCATAAATAAAAAAAATTCACAATTTTTTTTTCATACACCTATTAATTATATTTAAATCACTTAAAATATAACCATATTACACTTTATTATTAATATAATGATTTTTACTATATTATATTAATAAAACTAAAATTAATTCAATAATTTTTTTAAAACGGTGCATAGTGCACATAAATTTATATCATCTTTAAATATGCTAGTAACCGATAACCTCGCATAATAGTCAAATGAGCATATAGGCAAGGCGCTATACTAGATATGATCTAACTTCAATATATTTTTAGCTCATAGCTAACATGTAAAACCTAAAATGTTAAAAATTATCGCTAATCTTTTCTATGCAATAAAAAATATTGGATCGTGTCACTTAAATTTTTCAATAAAAAACACACAATTAAGAATAATTTCATGATCTAATATATTTTTAGAAAGCACGCATGAGAAACTTAAACGTGAATATGAACAACGGATTTATTACAAAAAGCCTTCACATTCCACTAGAATTATCTGAACATTGTAAAAGCACCTTGCAATTCCGCTTCTAGCCGTTTTTAATGATCACATTTATTGGTTTTCAAGCAACTTTATTCCTTACGTGGGAAGATTTTGACTTTAATGGATTTTTAATTATGCTAAAAAAGCATGCTCTCTTTTCGATTGCCTTACTCAGTTCAGCATCTTTATATGCGATTCCAATTGAGTCTCGTGGATTAAGCAACGCGTCCTCAGGAAATGATATAGCGAATTCTTCTGCTCCAATTACTGGAAATATGAATTGGGATCTTATTCAAAAGAATCAGCAACTCGAAAATCAAATTCGTGAATTACGTGGCAAAATTGAAGAACAAGATCACGCTATTGATCAGCTCAATAAAGAATTAAGCAATCGCTATACTGACCTCGATCAACGTCTTGAGTTATTGAACCAAAAGCTAGAGCCAGACAATAATTCTCAAGAGCAACAAGCACCTGCTGAAAATGCACCAACGACAAATCCTACTGTCGAAAATTCAGAACAGACCACACAGACAGCAGCACCGAGTCAAACAGCCACACAACAGCAACCTGCAACACAAACAGCTCAAACCTCAGCAACACCTACAAACAGTAACAATACCAGTGATCCTATTGCGCTTGAAAAAGCAGCCTATACTGTTGCCTTAGATGCTTACAAGAAAGGTGGTGCAAAACAAGCCATTGCGCCAATGCAAAATTTTATTAAAAATTATCCAAACAGTATTTATACAGGAAATGCTTATTTTTGGTTGGCTGAGTTTCAATTGGCAATTGATCCACCAAACTACAATGAAGCTAAAAAGAATTACGAGATCGTCGCTGCTAAATTCCCTAACTCGTCAAAAGCACCACGTGCTTTATACCAACTTTATAGTATTGCAAAAGATGTCAATAAAAATACGCAAACAGCAAATGTCTATAAAAGTAAATTGTTAAGCACCTACCCTAAGTCTGAAGAAGCAGGTTATTTCAAAAAGGGCTAAAAACAAAGTCATTGTGTTAGTTATAAAAAATGCCTCATCGTGAGGCATTTTTTATATTTAGCTTTTTATCATGAAATGATTAACGCACAATACCACGTTTAGATTCTAATACAGAATCTATCAGCAATTGTGCTTCTTCAACTTCAGGAAGAATCTCTTGGCGAATGCGTTCAATTGCCTGTTCAGTCGTTAAATTTTCTTTATAGATCAATTTAAAAGACTCTCTTAAGCCTTGAATCACGTTCTTAGACCAGCCTTTACGACGCATTCCTTCAACATTCATACCATATGCATGTGCAGGATTACCAGAAACCATCACATAAGCTGGTACATCTTTTAGAATGAGTGATGCTCCGCCAATCATACTGTAAGAATCAATCTTACAGAACTGATGGATACCCGAGTTTCCACCAACGATAACAAAGTCACCAATATGAACATGACCAGCAATACCAACATTATTTGCAAAAATATTGTTATTTCCAATCTGGCAATCGTGTGCAATATGCGTATTGACCATCAGTAAGTTGTTGCTACCCACTTTGGTTAATCCATGATCTTGTACAGTTCCACGATGTAGACTGCAATGTTCACGAATCTTATTGTTGTCACCGATTTCCAACCAAGTTTCTTCACCTTGATATTTTAAATCCTGACAAACTTCACCGACACTCGCAAACTGAAAAATTTCGTTGTTTTTTCCAATTCGGGTAAACCCACCAATCACGACATGTGAATGGAGTTTGGTACCAGCACCAATGGTCACTTGAGGTCCAATAATACAATAGGGACCAATTTGAACATCAGGTGCTATCACTGCAGAAGCGTCAATAATAGCGGTTGGGTGTATTAAATCGTTACTGCTCATGCCTGCTCTAATTTCTGATGAGAAATGATAATTTCAGCTGTCGCTGCTACCACGCCGTCAACACTGGCAGTACATAAATACTTGTAAATGCCACGTTTTTGCATGAGTAATTCAGATTTTAGCACGAGTTGGTCACCTGGTACGACTTGTTTTTTAAATCGTATTTTTTCTGCGCCAGCGAATAAGAACAACGAACCAGGTCGAGGTTTTTCATTATTCATGATAAAACCAAGCACACCCGAAACCTGTGCCATCGCCTCAACGATCAGAACACCCGGCATAATTGGATAGCCAGGGAAATGACCTTGCATAAATTCTTCATTAATTGAAACGTTTTTGTATCCTACAATCCCATTCTCTGTAACTTCAGTTACACGATCTACAAGCAAGAACGGATAACGGTGAGGAAGATACTCACGAATCGTTTGGGTTTGCATTGGTAATTCAGGAACCGTAAAAGGTAGAGATTTAGACTCAGTCATAATTATTTACGCGACTTTAAAGTTGATTCAATGGACTCGATTTGAGCCTGCATATGATCTATTTGTTTCACCAATTTGGTCAATGGCACATCTGCTAATTGTCTTAAGCGAACAACTGTTCTTTTCCAATGATTTGTTTCAAATTGTCCAGTTCCTGAAGAATACGAACCTGCTTCAGAAATACTTTTTGTGACCATTGACATTCCAGTAATTGTCACATTATCGGCAATTTTTATGTGACCAACCACCCCAACAGCACCAGCAAAGATACAGTTTTTGCCAATAATTGTGCTGCCGGCGATACCACACTTCGCAGCGATAGCCGTATTCTCACCAATCTGAACGTTATGCGCGATTTGCACAAGATTATCAATAATCACACCATCATGGATAATCGTATCATCCAAAGCACCACGATCCACGCTACAGTTTGAACCGATCCGCACATCATTTCCAATACGGACAGAACCCAACTGCGCGATACGATTCCATTTTCCTTGATAAGGTGCAAATCCGAAACCTTCGCCACCAATCACAGTATTGGCATGAATTCGAACACGGTCTGCAATCTTGGTCTGACCAGTCAGTGTGACTTGAGAATCAATAAAGCAGTCTTTACCAATCTCAACACCATCATCTATTCGAGTATTAGATTGAACAATCGTATTGGAACCGATGACACAATCTTCACCGATCACCACATAATGCCCAATATAAGCATCGTCAGCAATAATCGCAGATGGAGAGATCTGAGCTGTACTTTCAATCCCACGTTTGGTCACTTTAATCTCAAATTGATGCGTAAGCATTGCAAAAGCAAGATATGGATTTGCAACCACAATGAAATTCTGGTGATTGGAAAGTTGCTCTTTTAATGCAGCTGTCACAATTAAAGCACCAGCTTTAGAATTCTGTGCTTCAGCTAAATATTTATCGCCATTGACGAAAGCAATATGATGAGATTGAGCCTGTTCTAAACTCGCAAGTCCACTGAGTAGCAACTTTGGTTGACCAATTAGCTCACCTTGAACAAGTTGAGCTAATTCATCGAGATGAAATTGATTTGATCGCATTGATTATTTAATTGCATTAACCTTTTGGATCATTTTAGCAGTTAAATCATTCTTTGCGTCATACGCAAGTGCTGAATTTTTATTCAAAATAAAGTCCAAACCTGCTTCTTGGCGCAATTGTTCAGCAGCTTGCTTTACGCGCATTTCAAAAGTCGTATTGGTATTTTGAATTGTGCTCTGAACTTTTGCCTGAACACCTTGCTGAATCGTTTGGAATTCATTTACTTTAGCTTGGTATTGCGCATTGATTTGCTGAACATTTGCACCTTGAGCTTGAGCTTTTTGCTTCAACGCTTCAATATCTTTAGTGATTTGTTCTAATTTAGTGGTTTGCGGTTTAACAGATTGCTCTAAACTTGCATTTTGCTGTTTTAAGAACGTACTACTCTCTACAACTTTTTCCAAGTCAACCACACCAAAACCCGCTGCTTGAACCAGTCCAGCAAACCCTAAGCCTAAGCCCATCACCATCATTTTCATTGTTTTCATATGTGTTCCTTATCGTCTTTAAATATTAAAGAAAGATCGTACTTAGAAAGTACGACCAATCTCAAATTGGATATTTTTAGTTTGATCGCCTGGTTTATCGTTCAATGGGTATGCATAACTCAATGAAAGTGGTCCAATCATGGTGATCCACGTAAAGCCTACGCCAACACTATAACGCATGTTGCTTAAATCAAAGTCATAGTTGTCTTTACAATATTGTTTTGCATCTACACCTTGATCTGAAGCCCCACCATTCCAGTACAGTTTTCCAGTTGCAGTACTACAGTTGGTATCAAATACTTGTGCGCCTTCTGCAAAAATCACTGGACGAATCTGGCGTGCCCAGTCCCCTTTAAATGGTACAGGAAGAGCTAACTCAGTACCGAACTGCACTAAAGCATTACCACCGACTTCTTCAGGATCATAATCTTTTGTAAGATTTTCATTATATGTTACACCGGGATATTTGGGACCCAAAGTACTGTTGTCATATCCACGTACCGAACCAAAACCACCCGCATAGAAGTTTTTATAGAATGGTAAATCATTACCATAACCTAACTTACCATAGCCACGTAACACAAAATCACGCCCTAATGGGAAATACGCCTGAGTATCATAAGTGATCTTTTGATATTCAACATCACTGCCAGGTAATGCTATTTCAGCATTCACTCGATGTGCTGTACCACTGGTTGGGAAAATCGGACGGTTTAAGGTGTTGTATGACCAACCTAAATTTAAATTATAGGTTAAATAATCACCCTCAAATGCATTTCCAAAAGTTACAGTTTGCCCTTCTGGACATATTTTCGGTCCATCTGGATTACTCGGATCTGTAATCAGATCAACAGCACAGCGTGTTCCATAACCACGTGTCTTACCACCATTTGCTAGTAAATAGTCACGAACATAGGTCGAAACATAAGCACCAGTCGTTACCTTGGTTTTATCAATATTTAAACCTGCACTGATGTTTTGATTTTCATCAATTGGATAACCAAAGGTGAGTCCACCACCAATACTGTCAGTGACATAGTTGTTGACGTTATAGTTGTCATTCAGTTTGGTTTTACGATAATACATGTTATAGCCACGGCTTACCCCATCAATGGTAAAGTATGGATCTGTAACACTTAGATTATAATAATCTTGAGTTTCTGAACGAGATAAATCAATTGCAACACGGTTACCTGTACCCATAAAGTTGGTTTGGCTTAACCCTGCTTGGAATGTGATACCACCGTTTTGAGAATAACCCACAGCCAATGTACTGGTCCCTGAATGTTGCTCTTCAACATCAATATTCAAGTCCATTTGATCTGGTGTATTCGGTACACGCACAGGTTTAATATCAACTTTACTAAAGAAACCTGTACGCTCTAAACGCACCTTAGACAAGTCAATTTTTTCATTACTTGCTAAAGCACCTTCCATTTGACGCATTTCACGACGTAACACTTCATCAGCAGTTTTGGTATTCCCTGTAAAATTGATGCGTCGAACTGTGACTTGTTGACCTGGATTAATATAGTAGTTTAAATCCACCACATGGGTTTCATTATTGATTTCAGGGACAACATTCACTTCCGCGTAGTAATAACCCGCATTACCATATTTACGAAGTAAGAGTTGTTTCACCGCATTCACTTTTTCTTGTGAATAGGTTGTACCATCTTTATAAATTTGCAATGCTTTGAGTTCATCAGGTTTATATAACGCATCACCCAAGAATTTAGACTCACCAAATTTAAATTGCTCACCCTCATTGACCGAAACTTCAATAAAGATATGTTTTTTGTCTTCGCTCAAATTGAGGTTTGAACTGTTAATATCGAAGTTGATATAACCTCTATTCAAATACAATGCACGTAGCGACTCTAAACTCGCAGACATCTTTTCACGAGCATAGCGGTCATTACGAGAAATCACAGAAAGCCAACCACTTTCTTTTACAGCAAATGCTTGCTTGATATCATCATCACTAACGACAGTATTACCAATAATATTGATATCAAAAACTTTAGCAGCTTTTCCTTCATTAAAATTGATATTCAGTTCAACACGGTTGTTTGGACGTGCAACTTGTTCAACTTTAATGTCAGCATCATAACGACCTTGCTGAGCATATTGTTGCTCTAATTCAGTTTCCAAAGTTTGTAATGCTGATTTTTTCAACACTTCGCCTTCAGCCAGCCCCATCTTCTTTAAGCCGTCTGTTAAAGCTTCTTTCGGAATGAGTTTGTTGCCTTTAAAGTTAATCTTTGAAATAACAGGGCGTTCAACAACTTTGAAAACCAATACATTATCTTGATTTGAAGCTTGAATATCATCAAAAAGATTTGATGCATACAAAGCACGAATAGACTCTGCGATAACTGGATCACTAACACGGTCACCACTATTTATTGGTAAAAGTGCAAGAACATTTTGTTGCGTTAAACGAACCAATCCATCCACACGAATATCACGTGCAATGAACTCATCTGCCGCGTGTACTTGCTGTACAGCTGCCATTGCACTAACGAGTGCCAATGGCATAAATAAATGTGAGTGCTGCATGCCTATTATTTTCCAGTAAGTTAATCCAGTATCGCGTTATAAACGCATAAAATCATTAAATATTGCAAGAAGCATCATGCTACCGAGCAGTACCATACCAATTTTTAGCCCAACCAATTGTATTTGTTCAGAAACAGGCTTACCACGAATTGCTTCAATAATGTAGTAAACCAAATGTCCGCCATCCAACATTGGAATAGGTAATAAATTTAAAATCCCCAAACTTACACTCATCAAAGCCATAAAGGAAATAAAGGTTTGCCACCCCATTTCAGCACTTTGACCAGCGACTTTAGCAATGGTAATTGGACCAGATAAATTATCTAATCCAATTAAGCCACGTACCATTTTGACCATAGAATTCAAAATCATTGCTGAAAGTTGCCCTGTTTTTTCAACAGCAACAACAAATGCTTCAGCAGGATTGTATTGAATGGTTTGCTTATATTCAGCAGGAATAGACAATTTATCGGTCTGTGCTTGCACACCCAACATACCTGTCACATTCCCCATGTTGTCACGTTTACCTTGAGGCATCACTTGTAAATGTACAATTTGCCCTTGGCGTAACACATCCACATTGAGTAACTTTTCAGGTGATTTTTGTACCACATCTACCACATCAAACCAATCTTTCATTTTCACTTGATTGATCGAAATGATTTGATCACCCTCTTTCATCCCTTGGCGAATTGCAGCACCATCTGAACTTAACTTATAGACAGTGGCAGGAATATGCGGTCGATAAGGAGTAAAGCCAAGCACATCAAATGGTGACTGACTTTGATCTTTTAAGAAATCTTTGATGGGTAAAGCAAAACTTTGCGCTTGCCCATTACGCTCCACTTGTACATCAATATGACCCGTTTCGCCAACACGATCAACAATTGCGTAATTCAACTTTTCCCAGGTACTTGCTTGTGTACCATCAATCGCAACAATTTTATCACCCACTTGCATCTGAGCAGTCGCTGCAGGCGTATTCGGTAAAACAGCACCGACACGTGTATTCAGTTGTTCCTGTGCTGGTAAAAATAAAATCCAAAATAATAAAATTGCAAAAATCAGGTTAATAAATGGTCCTGCTGCAACAATGGCGATGCGCTTCCACGGAGATTGACGATTAAATGCAAAAGGCAGATCTTCTGCACTCACATTGCCCTCACGCTCATCCAGCATTTTGACATAACCACCGAGCGGCAAAGCTGACAGTTGATATTGAATACCTGATTTTTTAGAGGTCCATTTTAATAAAGTTGGACCAAATCCAATTGAATAAACAAGGACTTTTACACCAAGCTTTCGTGCTACCCAATAATGTCCAAATTCATGGATTGCAATCAATGGACCCAATAGCAATATCGCAGCGACAATGATAAATAGTACACTCATGATCAGCGTCCCAATTGTATAATGCGTTGTGAAGCAACTTGGCGGGCAAGTTGATCTGTCTGCAAAATCGTTTCAATCGAATCTGCTGAACCATTTTGAACGTGATTTAAAGTATGTTCAACCACTTGTGAAATTTCCAAGAAAGCAATCTTTTCCTGTAAAAAAGCTGCAACAGCGATTTCATTGGCTGCATTCAGAATTGATGGTGAGAGTCCTCCAGACTGCATGGCTTGACGAGCCAACTTAAGTGCTGGAAAACGAACAATATCTGGTGCTTGAAAATCAAGTTGCGAATGGATAAATAGATCTAAAGGTGGGACATGTGTTTCAATCCGCTCAGGCCATGCTAGTGCATGTGCAATCGGGGTACACATATCTGGATTACCCATTTGAGCCAAAGTCGAACCATCCACATACTGAACCATTGAATGAATAATACTTTGTGGATGAACAACAACTGTAACAAATTGTTCTTTAATTGAAAATAAATGACATGCTTCGATTAATTCCAAGCCTTTATTCATCAATGTCGCAGAATCAACAGAGATTTTTTGCCCCATTGACCAATTTGGGTGCTTACAAGCTTGTGCTGGTGTTACGGTTTGGAGTTGTTCAAGCGTATGATTCAAAAAAGGACCGCCTGAAGCGGTCAATAAGATTTGCTTTACACCTAACAACGGTTCGCCTTGACGCTCAATCTGCAAATAATTTTGTGGAAGGCACTGAAAGATCGCATTATGCTCAGAATCTACAGGCAACAATAAAGCACCATGTTCTTGAGCTGCTTGCAACATCAGATCCCCCGACATCACCAAGGCCTCTTTATTTGCAAGCAATACACGCTTACCTGCTTTTACTGCAGCTAATGTTGGGAGTAATCCTGCAGCCCCAACGATTGCAGCCATCACCACATCCACATCAGGATGTTGTGAAACTTCAATCAAACCTGCTTCATCACTCAAGATTTCAATATCTGTAATCTTGTATGTATTTAAGCGTTGTTTTAATTCATCAACTTTACTGAAAGGTACAACCACATACTTCGGTCGATACTGTTTGCATATTTCACTCAGTTCTTCTATTCGACTATATCCAGTCACAGCAAAAACCGAATACTGATCTGGATGCTGTTCTAAAATTTTTAAAGTACTGCGCCCAATAGAACCTGTAACACCTAATATACAAACAGATTGTGACATCTATAAATCTACACCAATAAGTTTTAAAACATACATTCCTGCTGCAAAAATAGGAGCTGCAGCAAGCAATGAATCAATACGGTCAAGTACCCCACCATGCCCTGGAAGGATACGACCTGAATCTTTAATTCCAGCGCGACGTTTGATCATAGATTCAAACAAATCGCCTAACACTGAACTAAATACCGTCACAATAGACAGAACAAGGAAAAGAATATGTTGTGAAAGCGTTAAATGTAGGTAAATCGATTGAACAATGACAATAACGATAGCAACTGTGATAATCCCGCCAATTAAACCTTCAATAGATTTATTTGGACTCACATCTGGTGCCAATTTACGCTTACCAAATTTACGACCAACGAAATATGCACCACTGTCCGCACCCCAAACCAGTAAAAACAGGTACATCAGCCACCACGGTGAACTCTTCCACACTTCAAAAATAGCGGTAACAGCAGCACTGATCAGCACCAATCCAACGATATTTAAAGTAACATTGTACCAACCATCATATTCAGGATAATTTTTAACCCAATAAAGGCTACACAACCAAGTGAGGATAGATGCACTCCAAAGGATAAGTGCCAAATCATTGAAATATAATGCTAAACCAGAAAAGATAGCGGTGAGTAAACCAAATCCAGCAGCTTTTAACTTGTTTACAGAGTCAGATTCATGTGGCATGAGTTTAAACCACTCATAACCTGCCGCCCCAGCTGCGATAATCATTAACACTAACATCGGATATTGTGATTTTGTTGCAAACATGCAACTCAGCACGACTGCAACCAATACCAATGCGGTTATAATCCGCTCTAACATTATCAGTTCTCTATATGTTCTTGTTGAATTTGTTCAGATGTTTTTCCGAAACGTCTTTCTCGCCCTGAAAAAATATTAAACGCATGATCCAACTCTTGTACCGTAAACTCAGGCCACAAAGTCTGAGTGAAATACAACTCAGCATACGCAGCTTGCCACAATAAAAAGTTAGATAAGCGGTAATCACCGCCAGTACGAATCAACAAATCTACAGGTGGCAAATCGCCCAAACTTATTTGTTGTGCAAATAATTCAGTATTGATTTGATTCACATCAATTTTTCGATCTTTGACTTGTTGCGCAAGCTTACGTGCAGTATCTGTAATATCCCACATACCACCATAACTCACAGCAATTGTTAAAGTCATGTTACTGAACTTAGCAGTCCTTTGTTCAGCATGCAACATTAATTCACGTAGCTCTGGAGAAAGCCGACTACGATCACCAATAAATCTCAACGCAATTTCGAATTTTTCCATACGGGGAATTTGCTCATGAATTGTTTCTTCCAACAATTTCATTAACAAATCAACCTCATACTGTGGTCTATTCCAATTTTCACTTGAAAACGCAAACACAGTCAGGGCTTGAACACCCACTTTGCGGCAATGCTCTACAATTGGGTCAAGGACATTTTTACCTTCACGGTGCCCATCACCTTTTTGTAGTTGTTTCTTTTTAGCAAAACGATTGTTGCCATCCATAATGATGGCAACATGTTTTGGAAGATGGTTGTCTTCAGATGCGGTCATTATAAATCTTAGACCTTCATCAATTCAGCTTCTTTAGCAGCAAGACGTTTATCTACTTCAGCAACAAACTTGTCTGTAATTTTTTGAATATCATCACCTGCACGGCGCTCATCATCTTCAGAAATTTCTTTATCTTTCAATAATGCCTTAATATCACCCAAAACATCACGACGAATGTTACGAATCGCAACTTTGGCATTTTCAGCTTCATTACGTGCAACTTTTTGCATGTCTTTACGTGTTTCTTCAGTCAATGCAGCCATAGGTACACGAATTGCATCAGCAGTTACTGGGTTTAAACCCAAGTCTGATTCACGAATCGCTTTATCAATTGCAGATACCATTGAACGCTCAAATGGCTGTACCAACAAAGTACGTGAATCTTCAACACCAACGTTTGCAACTTGGTTTAATGGCACATCAGAACCATAGTAAGGAACCATAACACCATTGAGGATTGATGGATGCGCACGACCTGTACGAACCTTTGCAAAACCATGTTCCAAAGACTCCAATGATTTATTCATACGGTCTTCAGCGTCTTTTTTAAGATCGTTAATCATATGATCTTCCTTACTTATAAATGTGTATAACGTAAAATTGCAGTAGTATAAAGAGCTTTATCCCACACGTACATTAGTTTGTAACGTGTGTCCCTTCTTTTTCACCCATTACTACAGAAAGTAATGCACCTGATTTGTTCATATCAAACACTTGAAGTGGTACATTATGGTCACGACACAAACAAATTGCCGTTAAATCCATCACACCAAGTTTCTCATCCAATACTTGGTCAAAGCTTAAATGATCATATTTAATTGCATCGTCATATTTACTTGGGTCTTTGTTATAGACACCATCTACTTTTGTTGCTTTTAAAATAAGATCAGCTTCAATCTCAATACCACGTAAGCACGCTGCTGTATCAGTAGTAAAGAATGGGTTACCCGTACCTGCAACAAATACACAAACTTCACCTTGAGTAAGATGACGAATTGCATCACGGCTTGAATAAGACTCTACTACTGCACCAATTGGAAGCGCAGACATTAAACGTGTTTTAATGTTACGGCGTACCAAAGCATCACGTAATGCCAGACCATTCATGACAGTCGCAAGCATACCCATTTGATCGCCTGTTACACGACCAACAAGCCCATCTTTTTGCAGTTGACTGCCGCGATATAAATTGCCACCACCAACAACAATACCGACTTGCACACCTAAACCGACCAAGTGAGCAATAGATAAAGACATTTGATCCAACACAGGGGCATCAATCCCCATGTCTTTATTACCTGCAAGCGCCTCACCTGAAAGTTTGAGCAAAATTCGCTCATAGCGTGGCTTTTTAGAATCTAACATCACAAAACTCCAATACTTATATCTACAATTTTATTCGTATTCAATCAATTTGAAATCAATTACTTTTATGCCGATTTAATTTTAATCAACTTTGCAAATAAATCGTATTCATCTGCATCTGTGATTTCGACTTCAAGTAAGTCACCTGCTTTAATCAATGATTTATCGATATCTTCAACAAATACGTTACCATCAATTTCAGGTGCATCCGCATAAGAACGTGCAACAGCCACAGGGAACTCTTCTTCAAGATCATCCACTAAAACTGTCATGGTTTGACCAATACGTTTTTGTAATTTGGCAGCAGAAATCGCTTGCTGAACTTCCATAAAGCGTTCATAGCGCTCTTGCTTAATTTCTTCTGGAACGTGATCTGGCAAATCGTTGGCAGTCGCACCCTCTACAGGCGAATAAGTAAAGCAACCGACACGATCAAGCTGAGCTTCTTGCAACCAATCCAGTAAAATTTGGAAATCTTCTTCAGTTTCACCTGGGAAACCGACTACAAATGTAGAGCGAATCACCAGTTCAGGACATTTTTCACGCCATAATTTTAGACGCTCTAAAGTATTTTCACTATGGGCTGGTCGCTTCATCAATTTTAAGATGCGCGGACTGGCATGTTGAAAAGGAATATCTAGATATGGCAGGATTTTGCCTTGCGCCATCAAGTCAATCACCGCATCAACATGCGGATATGGATAGACATAATGTAAACGCACCCAAACTCCTAACTGACCTAATGCTTCGCACATGTCATAGAACTTGGTTTTAACAGGCTGACCATTCCAAAAATCAAGCTTATATTTAGTATCAACACCATAAGCAGAAGTATCCTGTGAAATCACCAGGACTTCTCTTACCCCTGCTTTTTTCAATGCTTGTGCTTCACTCAACACTGAGCCGACAGGACGTGATACAAGATCACCACGCATACTTGGAATAATACAGAACGTGCAACGATGGTTACATCCTTCTGATATTTTTAAGTAGGCATAATGTTTTGGGGTCAAACGAATTCCTTGCTCTGGGACAAGGTCAATAAAAGGATTGTGCTTCGGTGGCTCTGGAACATACTGATGTACAGCTTCCATCACTTCCTGATATGCAGCAGCACCTGTAACTTTGAGTACATTAGGGTGCATTTGGCGAATCTTGTCTTCGTCTTTACCTAAACAGCCAGTAACAATTACACGACCATTTGCGCTCATGGCTTCGCCAATAGCGTCTAAAGACTCTTGTACTGCAGATTCAATAAAACCACAGGTATTCACAACAACTAAATCAGCACCATCATAATCTGATGCAACATCATAACCTTCAGTTTTCAACTGAGTTAAAATTCGTTCAGAATCTACCAATGCCTTAGGACAACCTAAAGATACAAAACCGACTTTGGGGGACTTCATGAATCTGCGCTCCACTATAATCCGCGTATTGTATGACTTTTCCAGAGATAAAAACAGGTGGAAACACGACTCTTTGTATAATGCACCAAAATACATCCAATCAAATAATAAAATTCCAACATTGCACCATTTTGGAACACTATCATGATAGCTTAATATCATGATGGCTGATGTACAGAGAATAAAGGTCGTTAAATGCGCAATTTTTATTATTCATGTAAGAAAACTGCGCAACAAATAAAAGTTGGCGCGCATCTTGCTTTATATGAGCACGATTTATATCAATTCAATACCCTTGATTGGGATAAATAGAATAGAGGTGCAGATGCCATTGCGCTATTTTAAGACAGGAAAGCTCTGCTAATGGATCAATACCCAACCATTGACTATCGACTGCTTGTGGATAATTTAACCACAGCAATCCTTTTGGTCGATTGTAATCTAAATATTTTTTATCTCAATTCATCTTGCGAAGCGCTGTTTGATATTAGTTTGTTTCGCGCCGCTGGTCAGCCTGTAATCAATATCTTGCATGCACCAAACGATAGCTTTAATACTTTGGATGCACTCAACAACACCATTAAAACAGGTCAAGCCTATACGCGCCGTGAAGCGATTATCAATGTCAATTTTAAAGACATGCATGTTGATTACTCGGTATCTCAACTGAATACTGGCAAACCCTATCACCCATTATTGTTAATAGAATTGAATCCAATTGATCGGATGTTGAAAATTTCAAAAGAAGAGAATCTTATTCAGCAACACCAAGTCGCACGACAACTCATACGTGGCGTTGCACATGAGATTAAAAATCCATTGGGCGGTATTCGGGGTGCAACTCAGCTTTTAGCACGAAGTTTAAACGATCCTCAATATGCAGAATTCACAGATATTATTATCAGTGAAGTTGACCGCTTAAGAAACTTAGCAGACACCATGCTAGGCTCACGCCAACTTCCAAGTTATGAAGCGGTCAATGTTCACGAACCATTGGAACGCGTTCGTTCACTGATCGTGAATCAAACCAAGAAAAAAATTAAAATTACGCGTGACTACGATCTTTCTTTACCTGATGTAAAAGCAGATCGAGATCAATTGATTCAAGTCATGTTGAATATTAGTGTCAATGCGGTTCAAGCGATGACAGAAAATCGAGAATTCTTCATTGATCATCAACCCGAATTAATATTGCGTACACGCATCCAACGCCTTGTCACCATTAATGGCGTACTAAATAAATCAGCTATTCGTATTGATATCGAAGATAACGGTCCTGGTGTACCTGAGGAAATTTTAGAATCCGTCTTTTATCCACTTGTGACCGGTCGAGCCAAAGGGACTGGACTCGGTTTAAGCATTGCACAAAACATCATGCATCAACATAACGGAATGATTGAATGCCAATCAGTTCCGGGAAAAACAGTATTTAGCCTATATTTACCTTGGGAGTCTAACCATGTCGCATAATAAAATTTGGGTGATCGATGACGACCGAGCTATGCGTTGGGTCTTGGAAAAAACATTCAAAGAAGAAGGTTTTGATGTGACCAGTTTTGAAGAAGCACAATCTGCTTTAGATCAACTGCCAACTGATGCGCCAGATGTCATTCTGACAGATATTCGAATGCCAGGTATTGATGGTCTCACCTTCTTAGGCAAAGTCAAAGGAAGTTATCCGGATCTCCCTGTAATTATCATGACAGCCCACTCAGACTTAGAATCTGCAGTATCGAGCTATCAAACAGGTGCCTTTGAGTATCTACCAAAACCTTTTGATATTGATGAAGCGCTTGCACTGGTCAATCGTGCTATCCTACATATCAATAAATTACAACAACAAGAATCAGCAAAAGCAACACCTATTCAGTCTACTGAAATCATTGGTGAGTCTCCTGCCATGCAAGAGGTTTTCCGTGCTATTGGACGACTCTCGCAATCTCATATCACCGTATTAATCAATGGTGAGTCTGGAACAGGTAAAGAATTAGTTGCTCATGCTTTACATCGCCATTCACCAAGAAGCAGCAAACCTTTTATTGCTTTAAACATGGCTGCCATTCCAAAAGATTTGATTGAAACTGAATTATTTGGACATGAGAAAGGTGCATTTACAGGTGCCAACACACAGCGTCAAGGACGCTTCGAGCAAGCCAATGGCGGTACGCTCTTTTTAGATGAAATTGGCGATATGCCTTTTGAAACACAAACCCGTTTGCTACGTGTTTTAGCTGATGGTGAATTCTATCGTGTTGGAGGACATATTCCTGTACGTGTAGATGTACGTATTGTTGCTGCCACACACCAAGACTTAGAAAAACTTGTACACGATGGTCGTTTCCGCGAAGACTTATACCATCGTTTAAATGTGATTCGCATTCATATTCCTAAACTGGCACATCGTTCTGAAGATATTCCAATGTTGGCACAACACTTCTTGGCACGTGCTGGTAAAGAACTTGGCGTAAGTCCTAAAATTTTACGCCCAGAAACACAAGAATACATTCAGAAACTTCCTTGGCCAGGTAACGTGCGCCAATTGGAAAACACCTGCCGATGGCTGACTGTAATGATCACGGGTCGTGAAGTTTACCCAGAAGATTTACCTTCTGAACTAAAACAGATTCCAATCAGCAAAACTGACGATCAAGGACAAATCCAAGCAGGCGTTGATCGTATTGCACTACACCATTGGGATGAACTTTTAGGTCAATGGGCGATTCAAAAACTCAAAAATGGCGAGATGAAAATCTTAGACATTGCCACGCCAATGTTCGAACGGACCTTGATTAATGCGGCACTACAACAAACACGTGGACGCAAACGCCATGCTGCTGAGTTATTGGGTTGGGGACGTAATACTTTAACCCGCAAACTCAAAGAATTAGGCATGGACTCCACTGAAGATGATGAAGAGGAAGATAAAACTGTATTAGCTGAATAATAAATCACTCATAAATATAAAGTTTACTCCAACCATATTTGCTAAGAATATGGTTGTTTTTTATGTGCCTATCGTTAAGAATAGCCACGTGAAATTAAACTTTATCGCTAGGATAAAAATGAACAAAACTGTTGTTGTTATCGGCTTACTTTCAATCTTGACTGTTGCGTGCTCTAAAAACAAACCGCATGATAATGTAGAGCATCAGGCAGAAAAAGTAGTAGAAGAAAAACCGCTGAAAGCTGCTAATTCAGATGATTGTTTTAAGCTAGAAGCCAATAAACAGTTCACTTTAAACAACAGTGATGAAACTGAGATTCAAATTGTTCCGACGACATTTAACAGTCAGAATGCAATTGCAATTGTGAGACAAGGTGCTGGTGTTCGTACAGATTATATCTACGATCTCACGGGTCGTACCATGTTGGCGAATTTAGATTATGGTATTGCCGCACTGGGTTCAAATCCCAATGACGTATTGGTCAAAACCACCTATCAAGCTCCTCTTCCAACCTTTCCATCTAACCTTAAGCCTCATCAAAAATTTCAGATGACTTATAATGCTGTTATTGAATCTCAACTAGACAATACAGACAAGTCTGAAAATAATAAAACTGTTGATATTGAATTTGTTGGTTTTGAAAATCTCAGCTTAATTGACAATAACAACAATACTTTAAAATTCAACAATGCATGTCATTTTGTCTCGCAAATTGGCGATAGCACGCTAGATGAATGGTATGCTGAAGGTTATGGGCAAATTAAATATATTAAAAGAAAAGCCAATGGTGAAATGAAAAGCAGTGAAGCTATTGGTGACGATCCAGAACCTGAATCCAAATAAACAAAAAGCCAGTTAAAAATGCTTTAACTGGCTTTTTTTGGTAAAAATACAGCTTATTTCATAAAACCTGAGACTAGGTTCAATACATTCTGAATATCGCCATTGGCTTCATTATGATCCGTAGCATCACCTTGTGGTGTAAGTGAATCAATGATTTGCGGTAGCACTGTTGAAATTGCACCATACACTTCATTGGTCGGAACATTAGCCTGTTGAGCAACTTGTTCAACTTGTTGACCACCAAACAAACTTTGAATTTGATCTACATTTATTCCACTATTGCCTTGTGATGGATCAACCCAACTTTGAACTTGTCCGCCCAAACCTGCACCTTGCAGTTTAGCCAAAGCCCCTTGCAACCCACCATTTTGCTGAATCCACCCTAAAACTAGCGGAACCACTGCAATCAATAAAGAAGAAGCATTAAAACCACTTGCCTGAGGTGCTTGTTGTTGTTGACCACCTGTTAAGCCTCCGAGGACTGAACCCAATACCCCACCCAGTCCACTGCCTTGTGATTGTTGTTGACCACCTAAACCACCAAGCACTGAACCCAATACACCGCCTAATCCGCCACCAAGCCCGCCTTGTGATTGTTGTTGTCCGCCAAGTGCTTGTTTTGCTAAAATTTCAACAATATTTGTTAAATCTGTCATGAAGTTTTCCTTTTTTAAGTTTTATGACACGACTACAGCATACTTGGCTTTAATTTATTCACCAAAATTGGAATTGTTAATTTTTGCAATGTCTTAATATAATTTTTAGTCCCCACACAGACATCACCAACGAAACTTATTCCAGTTTTCAGGGTTTGCCCAAAACTTAGAATTAAACCAGTCTGGTACATGTTTGTAGGTTAAAATATTAAATTGCCATAGTGCAAAATCATTTTCATGTGAGGTCTTGTCAATCAATTGAGTAAAGCCCAGTGATCTAAGCAAATGCTCATCATTGAGCCTGCAAGCCACCACGATTCGTCTTGCTAAAAGATCACGCAACCTCACCAACAGTTGCGATTTATGCAAATCTGAAACACCCAGCATATCTTCTGTATCTAAAACAACAAATCCTAAATCATATCGCTGGGTAAAAGGCAGATTTAAAAACTCAGATACGTTAAAATAGGACCACTGAATTGAATAATTTGTAGAGTATTGCGCCAAATTTTGCCCAATACACAATGCAGTTTGAATTGGCTGTTCTTGCGATAAATCGTCTAGCATTGAAGTGATGACATTTTGCTCAGCCATAACTGCACCTTTTTTGAAGCGAGTAATTAAACATGGAACTACAAGGCATTTGTCATAAAATGCATGCAGGTCTTAAAGACCTTAGTTTAACTGATCAGCAAACACATAAGGCAAATGTTGAATATAAATTTATATTAGATCGCTCAGAAATCGAGCTTCCATTTAGTTTGGGACAAGAAATTGAGATTGAAGCAACTGGAAATATATACTGTGTTTCTTGTGGTGCGAAAACACCTAAGTCTTATTCACAAGGTCACTGCTTTAAATGTATGAAAACCAAAGCATCTTGCGATATGTGCATTATGAAGCCTGAAACTTGCCATTATCATTTAGGCACCTGTCGAGAAGATGATTTTGCGCATGAAGTGTGCTTCCAACCGCATATTGTATATCTAGCGAATTCAAGTGCATTAAAAGTAGGAATTACCCGCTTAGGTCAAATGCCTACACGTTGGTTAGATCAAGGCGCAACTCAAGCTTTACCAATTATGAAAGTGGGTTCACGCCGTTTATCTGGACAACTTGAAGTGATGTTTGGTTCACAGGTTGCTGATAAAACAGATTGGCGCAAGTTGTTAAAAGGCGAAGCTGAACCGATTAATCTGATTGAAATACGTAATGAGTTGGTACAAGAATTTGCACCTAAAATTCAAACCATTCGAGATGAATTTGCACAACACCTTGAGTTTAACGAGACAGTTGAATTGCTTGAAGAAGAATTACCGCGTGAATTTGTCTACCCTGTTGATATTTATCCTGAAAAGATTAAATCTCACAATCTAGATAAAACACCAATTATTCGTGGCAAATTACAAGGGATTAAAGGTCAATATTTAATTATGGATACGGGTGTGATTAATATCCGTAAATATACAGGTTATGAACTTAAAGTTCGGGCAGAGTAATCATCCGTTTTGCGTCGAATTTAATATTTATAAAACTCCTCTCTGATTTAAATCTAGGAGGAGTTTTTTATTAAATTTCTTGCCAAACCAATAGGCTTCCTGAAAACTTGAAAACAACCAATATCAAAAGTCTATGACTCAATATTGCTAGAATTAAATAAATTAATTCAATCATTTAATCAAGCGATTAACTTTGTAGTCATGATTTTAACAATGTCAAAATTGCTTGTACTGGATCTTCACTATTTCCTGCCAAAAGCTGCTTATGCATTGTAATCAACTGCATCACCTGAATTTGAGCAGTTTCAATATCCATCAACTTTTCTATCTCACGTGCTAATTTTTCAGGCGTAGCATCTTTTTGAATCAATTCTTGAATTGCTTTCTTTCCCGCAATAATATTCGGCAAAGAATAATAAGGAATTTTGACCAGTAACTTGGCAATCACATAAGTCAGCCAATTGAGTTTATAAAAAGTGACCATTGGTCGATGCAACAATAAAGCTTCCAAAGTTGCTGTGCCTGAAGCCAAGGCGACAATATTTGCAGCATTCATAACCTGACGACCAATTTTTGACTCTTTATCGGTATTTTCCAACAAATGAATTTTTGCGATCAAATCACTTGGATAATGCTTTAATAATGCTTCAATTTGTTGTTTGCGCTGATCATTAATTGCAGGGATAACAAACTGATACTCAGGATATTTATGATGAATAATATTTGCAGCATCTAAAACCAAAGGTCCAAGTCGTTCAATTTCACCACGGCGACTTCCGGGCAATAACGCAATGTGCTTTTGACTGAGATCTAAACCCAGCTCTTGTTTGGCATCCAAGATTGGATTTTGTAAAGGCAGCTGACTGGCAAGCGGATGACCCACAAAAGCAGCTGGAACTGCAAATTTTTGATAGAAGCTTTTTTCAAAAGGAAATAAACAAAGCACGAGATCGATGCAGGCTTTAATCCCATGTACCCGTCCTTGTCGCCACGCCCAAACGGATGGGCTGACATATTGAACCGTTTTAATTGGCAGATTTTTTTGTTTTAAACTCTTCGACAAACGTAGATTAAAATCTGGAGCATCAATACCAATAAAAATATCGACTGGATTGACTGACCATTTTTCAACCAAACCATCACGTACCGCAAACAGCTTTTTTAAATCTTTAAGGACTTCCACAATCCCCATTACAGATAAAATATCCATTGGATAAAAACTGTTGAATCCTTCCGCGATCATTTGAGGTCCACCAATCCCCTCAAACTCAGCATCTATACCCTGTTCACGAAAACTACGAATAAGTTTAGCCCCTAAAGTATCTCCTGACACTTCACCGACCACAATTCCAATTTTAAGCTTCCGATTTTGCAAGATATTCTTCCCAATTTGCAGTATACATGCATCATAGCATAGTCAAATTAGTTTCACCGCAATGCCTTTATACAATCAGGATAAAGCCTGATACGGATTTGAACGGCTTATAACAATAATGTTGGATGACAATTCACTCAGTTTTCTATCGTTAATCTATTTTCTATTTATATTTTCAATTAGCCGACTATTGTCTCACAGATAGACAAACAATAAACTAAGCGATAATTATTATCATTTAAGACCACAATGATCAACTCTCTCCCAACCCGCTTTAAACTCTCGCTCATGAGTTTAGCCGTATTCACTGTACAACAAAGTTTTGCCGAAGATTTACAAAACTTACCTACGATTTCCGTTCAAGCGACAGCTGAACAAACGGAATTAAGCTCCGAGCAAAGCAAATCGTATATCGTTAAAAAATCAACCAGCGCTGCCAAGCTGAATATCCCTGTTAAAGAAACTCCGCAAACAGTCAATGTCGTTACACGGCAGCAAATGAATGATTTTGCAATGAATAGCACCAGAGATGCCTTGAGTAATACGCCTGGAATCACTGTCAGCAATCAAGAAACTGAGCGCTCAACCTATACTGCTCGTGGTTTTGAAATCTCAAATCTATTAACGGATGGGGTTGGATTCCCTTCAAGCAGTTATAATTATAACAACACCAATCCGGACACTTATTTTTATGATCGAATCGATGTGATTAAAGGTGCAGATGCACTGACCAATGCCTTTGGTGATCCAAGTGCAACCATCGATTATATTCGTAAACGACCAACACAAGAGTTTCAAGCCAATGCGGGTATCAGTTATGGTTCTTGGAATACTCAACGTTATGAGGCAGATGTTTCTGGTGCGTTGAATAATGATGGTAGCATTCGTGGTCGCTTGATGGGCTACGAGCAAACTGGGGATTCTTATCTCGATCGTTATTCATCAGAGAAGAATGGCTTTTCAGGCATCATTGATGCAGACCTGACAGATTCCACCCTACTTACCGTAGGTTATAGTCAACAACAAAATAAACCAAATGCAAATAACTGGGGTGCTTTGCCACTTCTAGGTACAGATGGAAAGCAACTTTCCTATAATCGTGATTATAACCCTAATCCAGATTGGGCATATTGGGACAACAAAACACAAAATGCTTTTGCAGAGTTAAAGCAAAAGATTAATGAAAAATGGGGTATCCGGAATTTCTGGTTGATAAAATGCCAAAGATGTAAAGAAGAAAATCTTTCTCAGCGGATTATCTGATTGATCCTCTTCAGCCTACTCTACTGCCAATTTTCTGTTTCCACCTTCGCCTGAGTCTTCATAGCGATGCTGACTAGGGAGGACAGCGAGAGCTGGGCAAGCGTCAAAGCGGTTCTGGTTCATGCGCAATCCGGACACCTGCACAACATTCCTCTTGTAAGAAACCGATCAAATTCTCTAGGTGCCCATACTCGGATATACAGACAATCGTGCGGCTATGTTTCTCCTGCCGGATCAGCCCTACCTTGGCCATGCGCGCAAGGTGATGTGATAGCGTCGAAGCAGGAATACCCAGCCCCTTCTGGATATCTCCGACCGAAGCCCCATCATGGCCAGCTTTGACCAGAAAGCGGAACACGGACAGTCGGTGACTATTCCCTAGCTCAGCTAAGCTGGCTGCAACCTTTTCGTGATCCATAGCACGCCCCAATAATTCGATGTTTCTAGAATTATAGTTGACAGGTCGGATAAACGCAAGTAGGCTGCGTACATCATTTCGACAATACTAGAAATATAGGAGTAATATTGAATGTCATCTCAACTCCAAGACGCTCTAGGCATGTTCGCCTTTCTCGCTATCGAGCTATCGGTTTTATTCATTGGCATTAGCTTGCTGGTCGGAGTTCTTCAACGTCACATCCCACCATCCAAGGTGGAAGCGTTACTGACTTCCAGTGGGAAGCGAGGCTATTTTCTTGCTGCTGGTTTAGGAGCTATAACGCCCTTCTGTAGTTGCTCGACTATCCCCATGTTGAAAGGGTTGATTCGGGCACGGGCCGGTTTTGGGCCGATGATGGTGTTTCTTTTCTCATCTCCGTTGCTGAATCCTATCGTCGTCGGCCTGCTGGTTGCCACGTTTGGATGGACACTTACTGCTATCTATGTGCTCGCCGCTTTGGTGGTCGCGGTAGGTGCCGGATGGCTGCTTCACACGCTTGGCTTCGAGCGTTATGTGCGCCGGACGGCGACACAAGAGAGCAGTGGATGTAGTTCATCAGCAAGCCCGTGCAGTGCTACATCGACCGCATCGAGTTGCGGCACCAACAGCTGCGACACCACTCCGAAGACGGCTTCTTGCGGGGCTGATAGGAAGACAACAGTCTCTACGTCTAGCGAATGCTGTGACAGTCAACCCACTGTCACGGTTAAGAAAGAAGGGAAGTACAGTGGTGTGTGGCGGGAAGCTTGGTCGGACTTTATCGATGTGTTGCCTTACCTGCTCATCGGTATTGCGATTGGCAGCGTGATCTATGGTTTCATGCCCACTGACTTATTGGAGCAGTATGCAGGCCCAGATAATCCCTTTGCCATTCCAGTTGCCGCTGTCATCGGCGTGCCGTTGTATATTCGCGCTGAAGCCGTCATACCTCTGGCAGCGGCTCTGATGGCCAAAGGCGTGGGTGCCGGGACGGTGCTAGCGTTTATCATCGGCAGTGCCGGAGCCAGCCTGACTGAGCTCATTCTGTTGCGCTCTTTGTTCACGCTGAAGCTTTTAGCGGCGTTTTTAGCAGTCATTTTTGCTATGGCGATGATTGCCGGTTACGCCACCTACCTGTTTTTCTGATCAAGGCGGGAGATGATTAATTCGTTAAGCCTTCCTGGGTACCAGTTGGTGGATTCTGATGAGCAGAATGAAGACATACATTTTCGGCTTGAAGCACCTACACCAGTAGCCTGCGAGGGGTGCGGCGTGCAGGGTGAGTTCGTGCGGTTCGGCAAGCGTGACGTTCCCTATCGTGATCTGCCCATCCACGGCAAGCGGGTCACTCTCTGGGTGGTCCGCCGCCGATACACCTGCCGGGCCTGCAAGACAACATTCAGGCCCCAGCTACCGGAGATGGTGGACGGATTCCGTATGACACTGCGGCTGCATGAGTACGTGGAGAAGGAATCCTTCAACCACCCCTACACCTTTGTGGCGGCACAGACCGGCCTGGACGAGAAGACGGTGCGCGACATCTTCAACGCCCGCGCCGAGTTCCTGGGGCGCTGGCACCGCTTCGAGACGCCCCGCATCCTGGGCATTGACGAGCTATACCTGAACAAGCGCTACCGCTGCATTCTGACCAACATTGAGGAGCGAACCCTGCTCGACCTGCTGGCCACCCGCCGCCAGGACGTGGTGACCAACTACCTGATGAAGCTGAAAGACCGGCAGAAGGTCGAGATCGTCAGCATGGACATGTGGAACCCCTACCGGGCAGCGGTCAAGGCTGTGCTGCCCCAGGCCCGTATCGTGGTCGATAAGTTCCATGTGGTGCGCATGGCCAACGATGCCCTAGAGAGAGTGCGCAAGGGCCTCAGAAAGGAGCTGAAACCGTCCCAGAGCCGGACTCTCAAGGGAGACCGGAAAATCCTGCTGAAACGCGCTCACGAAGTCTCAGACCGGGAGCGCCTCATCATGGAGACCTGGACAGGCGCGTTCCCGCAACTGCTGGCCGCCTACGAGCACAAGGAGCGCTTCTACGGCATCTGGGACGCCACCACACGGCTCCAGGCAGAAGCCGCCCTGGACGAGTGGATAGCCACCATCCCGAAGGGCCAAAAGGAAGTCTGGAGCGATCTGGTCAGGGCAGTGGGAAACTGGCGCGAAGAGACCATGACCTACTTCGAGACGGACATGCCCGTCACCAACGCTTACACGGAGTCCATCAACCGACTGGCCAAGGACAAGAACCGTGAAGGGCGCGGTTACTCCTTCGAGGTGATGCGGGCACGAATGCTCTACACCACGAAGCACAAGAAGAAGGCACCGACTGCGAAGGTCTCTCCTTTCTACAAGAAAACCATCGGTTACGGACTGCCGGACTTCGCAGAGGAACTCAACTACGGAGTCGATCTATCAACCATCTGATAATGGTATCAGGTTGGTGGGGTAAAGGTGCCCCATCAACCATTAAATCCGTATACCCAAAAAATGGAG
>NZ_AMFQ01000143.1:0-7672 GCF_000335555.1 Acinetobacter sp. WC-743
GGCTGGATATAAACACTCAGCCATTAACCCCAACATTGGACGTAATGCCATACGCACATGGGCTTCGGTGTTCGGTTGTAAAAATAAACCGATTAAGTTCATGCTCAACAATGCTGCTTGTTGTACACCGGCATCAGCTTGTTTGGGTTCTGCGGCAAATAGAATCAGATCTAAAACACTACCAGACAATGCAAAAATATTGGCTACTGTCGGGACATTGGCACTGGCTTTGATTTGTTCGAGGCTGGTATTTCCGCATGCTTGTAGATATTTCTGAATTTGATGCGCAATAAATTTATGGTCTTCTGTATGCGTCACACTGGCTAAGTTAAATACTGCCAATTCAACTGCTGGCTTTGTATTGTTTGTGCGAGATGTTTCTGTTGTATTGGACCCTGCGGTCTGGTTTTTACTGTCTATAAATGCCATGGGCTTAACCTTAATACGTTTTAATTTTTAATTTCAATTAAGAAAAATCTAAAAATACTCAATCACTTATTGCGTGCACTATATACATCTGGATCTTCAGGCGTGGTTTTGCGTACCGTCACTTGTTTGGTGACATAACGGGATTCTTCTAAATCCATACGCACCACATCTTTATCCATATTATAAATCGACTGCGGTTTTTTCACCTCTTGAGGGGGTGAAACTGGCGAAGTGTTCTGGGTCAAGATTGGTGAAGGCTGACTTACAGTTTGAGGAATACTCTGTGCTATGGTCGGTGATGAAGATGCTTCGCCTTTGCGCGTGGTAATGCTATACGTCAAGAACCGAGAAAAATACTCGTCCTTTTTCACAAAATCATCGACCACTTTTACAGGCGTATCTGCAAGGTTTTGACCTGAGCCAAAAGATTCTGCGACAAAGCCTTGCCCTAATCCCGAACCGAAACCTGTTGCTGATGTTAAGTTAGACAACAAACCACTGCTCTTTTGAGCGAAGGCAGCTGAAGCTTGATCTTTAAAGAAATCGATACCTTGGTCTTTGATGTTTTGTAAGGTTTGGCTTGGATTGGCAATCATCTGTCCAACATTCATCATCTGAGATGGAGACAGGTTTAAATTCATTGCTGAAGAGACTGAACCTAATGCACTTTGAGTAAATTGTTGTTTAAACTGCCCTAGACTTTGTGTTCCAAGGTCTTTTAGAGCATTTTTACCCATGTTTTTTAGGGAATCACCATTCAGTGAGAACAAATTATCCTTGAGTTGAGACATCATATTTTGTCCCATCGATTTTAAGGCATTTTGGGCAAAACCAGTGACGCCACCGACTGCTTCTTCTGACCATGTATAATCACGATTAAAATGACTACCTTGATTCCAAGCACTACGCGGATCGGTTTCAAATTCAACTTTGGCAGGTCCAGGTGCAATACCTGTCACTTTTGCAAAACCATTGCCATCCAATTTACCAGAAACTTGCTTGCCAAATGAATCTATGACATTAAAGCCTGTTTGCTTAAAGAAATCCTTTCCACCATAACTTTTCAGTAAGTCCAGTGCCCCTTTCATTGGATTCGATGGTGGAAGTTGTGCTGATTTACTGACACTGGCACCCGGCTTAAAGGTATGTTGCCCTGCATTGACTTCGAACTTTCCACCTGTTTTGGGGAAAATTCCTGAGCCATTCAATGCAATTTGTGATGAACCACCAGTAATCAATACCTCTTTCGGGCTACTGATTTCTATTCGGTCTTCAGTCGAAGAAATGGTGATTCCAAGCTTGGCAAATACATCTAAAGCATTTGACTGCGCATGAATATTAAATTTACCCTGTGCCGCAATAAAGTTTATGCCACCCTGTGCCGCAAATAAACTCACTTTTCCTAACGCATGTCCCAACAGATTTTTTTGGGTACTGAAGTTAATACTGTCGCCTGCACTATGATTGATGATGCCTGTTGCTGAAAGGTGAATATCTTCAGGCGTACTCAGGGCAATGCCATCAGCTGAACTTAACAGCATGATTGCTTTTTTATACTTGGCAATATCTTTTTCAATTGCTTCAGCAAAAGCTTTCAGTTGCTCAATCGACTCAATTTCATCGGTCTTTTGGTTTTTAGCAATATCACTTAAAGCTTTACTATTGGTCTGACTGCTTTCAAGTTGCTTTTGGGCAATCTCACTCTCTAAATGATCACCTTTGGCTTGATCTTGAGCATAGGTCGAAATCAGTAAGCCTTGCCCTGCGCGTACTGCACCCCATTGGTCTGTACGTAATTCAAAACCCTCACCACGATCATCACTTTCTGCTTGATCTTTTGGATGACTGAGCTTTCCAAGATTCAGTTGACTCGCGCCATGACTACTCTGTAGCTGACTGCTAAGTTGCCCTTTAGTATCATCAAAGCGTAGCTGATTGTAACCACTGCCCTGATATTCCTTACTTTTAATCCCTGATAACTTTTTGGTATCTGGCAATTTGCCTTTGCCATCAAATTGAGTTGGATGACGATATCCTTCATGGATGCGCCCAACGATGAATGGTCTGTCAATATCCCCCGCAAAGAAATCGATAACAACAACCTCTCCAATACGCGGTAAGAATCTTGCCCCATAGCCTTCGCCTGCCCACGGGGTCAGCACATCGACCCAAGCCGAGTCGGTATCATTGTCATTCGAGCCTGCACCACCATCATGCGTATTGTCTTCATTACGGGTAAACAGAAAGCGGACTTTGATGCGCCCCCATTCATCGACATGGATTTCTTCGCCACTTGGACCCACAACAATAGCGCGTTGTGGTGATGCGATCGGACGGTGTTGCAGTGGATTATATTCAGGAACAATCGCAATATTACGTCGTATTAGCGTCAGTGTATTGGCTTGGCGTTCCTCACTATTGTTTGTGGTGATATTGGTGATTTGCCAATCACTTTGTTTTAACAAAGTTTCGACTTGGTTGGTTAAGTCTTTCGGTAAATTATTTTGGTTATAAAAGGTTTTAGATATGATCAGAAATTGCCGATCAGCAGTATCTTTTAGATTTATGCTTGGATGTTCATTCAGTTCGAAATGATAGCCAACCTGCGCATCTCGTACTGTCGAGATCGCAGTAAATTGTTTGGCTTGCACATTATAGTAATTGCTGAGGTTTTGGTTAAAGCGCTCAACCTGACTGTTGCCCGATGGCGTTGCACCATCTTCTCCATTGAGATCTTGTATCCATGCAGGGCTAAAGTGCCATGCTTGTTCTAAACCTAGGCTGGCATTGTCATAATTTTCACTATGGTTGTGTTTACTTTGAACGCTACCAGCACCTTCATCTGTATCTAATACATCGGCTTGCCAGCGTTGAATATGGACTGAGGTCGGTTGAAGTGAACGTTGTCCTGTAAAATGAATGATTGAATCGCTCGCTTCTACAGCGGAGCTACGATGAAAACGAATGTTACGGCGTTCCAAGGCACTAAATTGAGCGTTATCATCAATTAATCTTAACTTTTGCGCTTGAATTTGTACAGTTGTATTCGGCACTTTCAGCTGAGCCTCATCAATTAGCCAATTAATTCCTTCAGCTCTCATCAAACGTGTTAGAAAGTCGAAATCGCTTTCAGATTGCTGCATGAGGAATGGACGGACATCATAGTCTTTGGTCAGTCCGCTCTTGTCTAAAGTGAGGCTTGAAGCAAACAGTGGGCTACGTTGCACCCATTCCTGAAATACGGTTTGAATTACCTCAACAGCCGACTTCGCCATAAACACACGGGAATTTCTACGATGCTTCCACAGTGCGGTTGGGTCTTCAACCTTAAGACGATAGATGCAAAGAGAACCATCACTCGCGCCTGCATCTGCATGGGTGACAATTCCTGAAATTCGATTGAGTTCGGATTGATCATTGACGATATCAACAGCGACTTGAGCACCAATAAACTGCTTTAAAGGTATTGCTGAATTTGTCGAAAGACAGATCAATTGCAGTTGAATTCCCTCATTCAACTGATGTGTGCCCTCAATGCGCTGAAGAAAAACTTGATCATTGAGCGCGGTATTTGAAAATTGCAAATGTATGGCGCGCTTTTGCGCTGTAAGTCCCAACTGCTCTAGAGCAACATAAATATTGTTAGACATGGTTTATTGTTTGATTTTAGATTGTGATGTAGTGTACTAAAAAATAGCGTCAAAGTCTAGACAGACCTGTCTACATTATCTCAATAACATTGATGAGTTTTTCTCAAGTTTCAATTACATAACATGATAAAGAGAATAAAAGTTCACCTTATCACAAATCTTAGAATGTGCCTTCAATTTTATTTTTAGACTGAACTTTGAGTCTTTTCATTTTTTAAGATTAACAATCAAATTTTAATTATTTTTACCGTAAAAATTAACCCTCTAAACTCAGCTCAATTTTTATAAAATCAAGTCGACACGTATGTCTGGTAAAAATCTTCTTACAACACTTTCTATTGCTTTATTCAGCCTTTCTATTTCAGCTTGTAATGACAGTGATTCAAATGAATCCAATGGCAGTGTGGGAACTCAAAAACAACCGAACATCTTATTTATCATGGCGGATGATCTTGGCTATTCAGATTTAGGCGCTTTTGGTGGTGAAATCCACACCCCAAACCTTGATGCACTGACCCAAGAAGGACGTATTTTAACCGATTATCATACTGCACCTACCTGCTCACCGACGCGTTCACAATTGATCTCAGGCACTGATCATCACTTGGCAGGGATTGGAGCGATGGCTGAACTTACTCCTGCGCATTTAAAAGGACAACCTGGATATGAAGGTTATTTAAATGAACGTTCCCTTTCGATCGCAGAGGTACTTAGAGACAATGGTTATCGTACCTATATCAGTGGAAAATGGCATTTGGGTTTAACCCCAGAAACCAATGCACATGCTAAAGGTTTTGATCACTCATTCACTTTGTTACAAGGCTTGGATTTACATTTTAAACAAGCACCTACAGCCTATAAACGTAATGCCACCTATACCGAAGATGGCAAACAAGTTGCAATCTCATCACTGCCTGATGATTTCTTCTCGACCAATTATTTCACCGATAAGCTACTCAGTTATTTAGAGTCTGGTAAAAACTCAGGTAAACCCTTCTTTGCCTATGCGGCTTATACAGCGCCACACTGGCCAATTCAAGCACCAGCAGAATATCGAGATCGTTATCGTGGCGTTTACGATGTTGGCTATGATGCGATTCGTAATGCCCGTATTGCACGACAAAAACAACTTGGACTGATTCCTGCCAATTTTACGGCTGCTGAACCGATTGCAACACAAAATGCCCCTCAAAAATATGGCAAATGGAATGAACTTTCCGCTGAACAAAAGGCTTTAGAAGCACGCAGAATGGAAATTTATGCGGGCATGGTGGAAAACTTGGATGCCAATATCGGTCGTGTCATTCAATATCTCAAACGTAATCATTTATATGACAATACCTTAATTTTCTTTGTTTCTGATAACGGCGCTGAAGGTTTTATCCGAGGTAACTATGGTGCAGAGTCAGGTTTTGACAACAACTTAAATAATGTTGGTACAGCCAGCTCTTACCACTATGTTGGTCCCCGTTGGGCTGAAGTCAGTGCAGCACCATTCCATTTATGGAAAGATACCGCAGGTGAAGGGGCGACCACCGCGCCAGCCATTGTAAAACTTCCAAACCAAACTCAGGCTCAAGCAATTCATCATGGCTTTGCTTCCGTACTGGATGTTTTCCCAACTGTGTTGGAGTATGCCAATATTGCTGTGCCACAAGGTCAATACAAAGGGCGTCAAATTAATACCCCAAGTGGTTACTCGTGGAAATCTGTACTAGAAAATAAAGCACAATGGATTCGCCCAGCTCAATTTAGTTTTGCGGATGAACTGCATGGCAGTAAGTATGCTCGCCAAGGAGACTGGAAAATTGCTTTACAAGGCAAAGCTGAGTTGGGTACAGGAACTTGGGAACTATATAACTTAAACAATGATCGTGGTGAAACCAAAAACTTGGCACAGGACAATCCAACAAAAGTACAGGAACTCATTGAGGTATATAACAAATACACCCAAAAAAATGGAGTGAAGGAATACAATATTCAATGAAGCTTCAGCCTGTTCCCATTTTATTGTGTAGCCTGTCACTTATGGCAGGCTGTAGTAAGGTACAACCTGATCGCCCTGCACCACAGCAACAAACTCAATTGGCTCAACTTGGCACATTAAAGCAATGCCAAGAATATTCAGGCTTACCAAAGGCGTGGGGGCAAAACCCAACCGCAGGAATGATACGGATTCCCAAAGGTTCATTTCAGCTCGGTTCCAATCAAGCTTATCCAGACGAAATCAATTTTGGAGCAAAACAACGTCAGGTTGAAAGTTTCTGGATCGACCAAACGGAGGTTACCGTTGCCCAATTCTCCAGTTTTGTAAAGGCAACGGGCTACATCACTGATGCTGAAAAACAGCATCAAGCTGCTGTATTTTCTCCGAATACGCAGACGCCTCAACAATGGTGGCAACTCAAAGCAGACTATACGTGGAAAAGTCCAAATGGCGCTAGAGGTCAAGCACCGCTGCCTGCTGAACCCGTTCGCTATGTCACTCAAAATGATGCCGAACATTATGCTGTTTGGTTGGGGCATGATTTACCCACAGAACAAGAATGGGAATATGCTGCCAAAGCAGGATCGACCACAGATACACCATTACACCAAGCGCCAGAAGATGCACATCAACACCCTCAAGCCAATTATTGGCAAGGTGAATTTCCATTTAATAATACACAAGCAGATCACTTTGAAGGCGTTGCTCCAGTGGGCTGTTATGCTGCAAATGCCTTTAAATTGTTTGATATGATTGGTAATGTTTGGGAATGGACATCATCTATTTATCGAGGGGCACACGATCAACACATGGGGAATTATGCAGATCTTCGTCAACAGCGTATTGCGGGTACTCAGTACGTGATTAAAGGCGGTTCTTTTTTATGTGCTTCTAATTTTTGTTCTCGTTATCGCAACAGCAGTCGCTACCCTCAGGAGTTTGATTTGGCTGCGACACATGTTGGCTTTAGAACTGTTTTACGTGCACCTTAAACGTGAAATAGATAAAAGCCATAGTTTTATAAAGCATAATGATCTATAAAATTATTTTTATATTTCAATCAGGTGTTTCATATCCATTCATTTTAGAATAATGAAACTGTATCGTCAAACTGCCTGATTATTCATATAAGTGTTTTGATATAAATCCTGCATATTCAATGAACTTTATGGTTTGTCTTAACGTTCATTTTATTGATCTATTAGACCTCTTGCGAAAGTAGGTTTTTGGGTCATTTAGCTATATGCAATACCTTATATAGTCAAACCGCCTGATTATTCATACAAGTGATTTGGATGATTCATTTATTTTGTACTTTTGAATCATAAACACTCTTGCTATCACGAGGCGACATGGATGTCGCCATGTTGAGCGGGGGTATTAGGATGTACCCCTCGCTCAACAGAAGATTTTTGTTACTTTTCATCTCTGAAAAGTAGAGTATCGCCTACGCAAAACAATTTAAACTTTAGAGCTAAAGCGTGGCAATGCAAGCTTTATATCATCAAACAATATATTGATCGCTTTAATTTTATTGATCAACAGAAATGATATTCTACTGTATGAATTTTTCAACAGATTGACTACATAACAAAGATCACAGCTG
>NZ_AMFQ01000144.1:0-238 GCF_000335555.1 Acinetobacter sp. WC-743
TGGCGTGCTGCTATGAGTCGGTTTATGATCGAATTTGAAGGTCGTTTAGACGCTTTCATTTAAGCGACATTTACACAGAAGTTTTTACAGGCTCCGACTTTCCGATATTTCCTATTTCTTATTTCTTATTTCTTATTTCTTATTTCTTGATCCTAGACACTATCGTGGACAGTACTTCCCTCTAAATTCTTAAAATATTTCTGCTCAAAAGCTTCAGGGCTTAACCAACCATTTGCAG
>NZ_AMFQ01000145.1:0-472 GCF_000335555.1 Acinetobacter sp. WC-743
ACTTGCACCTGTAAGAGCGGATGATTTAGGTGCAGTGCCAATTCAAGCCTTGATGCAACGCAACCCGACTGTGGATTGGCAAAAGGTTGACGATGTGATTTATGGCTGTGCCAATCAGGCAGGTGAAGACAACCGAAATGTGGGTCGTATGTCGGCATTATTGGCAGGGCTGCCTGTTGAAGTGCCTGCAACCACAGTCAATCGTTTATGTGGTTCGTCACTGGATGCGATTGCGATGGCAGCACGGGCGATTAAAGCCAATGAAGCCGATCTGATCATTGCTGGTGGTGTGGAAAGCATGAGTCGAGCACCCTATGTGATGGGAAATCCGACAGTGCTTTCGGGCGTAGCCAAAAATTGAAGACACCACCATGGGTTGGCGCTTTATCAATCCAAAGCTAAAAGACATGTATGGTGTAGAAACCATGCCACAAACGGCTGAAAATGTGGCTGAGCAATTCAACATCAACCG
>NZ_AMFQ01000146.1:0-218 GCF_000335555.1 Acinetobacter sp. WC-743
TGGTGAAACTGAATCTGTACTTACAAGCGTGACGGCTACTGTTTCTGCTAAAGACGCAGGCAGTTATGTTCATACTGCATCAGGTACAGACAAGAACTACGATCTGACCTTTGTTGATGGTGCATTGGATATTGCCAAAGCCAAAGCGACTGTGACTGCGAATAGTTTAAACACTGTATATAACGGTAAAGATCAAACAGCATCAGGCTTTACAGCAA
>NZ_AMFQ01000147.1:0-7197 GCF_000335555.1 Acinetobacter sp. WC-743
TTTGTGATCCTAGACACTATCGTGGACAGTACTTCCCTCTAAATTCTTAAAATATTTCTGCTCAAAAGCTTCAGGGCTTAACCAACCATTTGCAGAATGCCTTCTGATTCGATTGTAGTAAACTTCAATATATTCAAACAAGACCGAATTTGCCTCTTTTCTTGTAGAAAATACACTGTCATGTACCACATGCCCTTTCAATGTATGGAAAAAACTTTCTGTTACTGCGTTATCCCAACAATTTCCCCTACGTGACATACTTTGTATTGCCTTATTTGTCAGTAATACAGCTCTGAAATCGCGACTGCAATATTGACTGCCTTGATCCGAATGAATCATCAAGCCTGTTGGATAACCCTGACGTGCAAGTGCATAGTTAAACGCATCACATACCAATTGACGATCTATTCGTGTACTTGTCTGCCAACCGACGATACGTCGGCTAAATAGATCTAGCATCACGCATAAATATAACCAGCCTTCCTTCGTTCGAATATACGTAATATCAGTCGTCCAGACCTTATTTGGCTCAGTTACAGTGAACTGTTGATCTAACAAATTTGGTGCTGTTGGCAAACGATGATTTGAATCAGTCGTATGCCTATATTTACGGGCAATTTTACTGTGTAATCCTAGTTTTTTAAGCATTCGACCTATTGTGCGCTCACTCATGCTGTAACCTAGGTCATGCATATCATGAACGAGGGATGGTGCACCTAAACGAGCGTGGTGCTGCCAATACACCGCTTGTAAATCATCATACTGCTTTGCTATACGTACCTGACGTTTTCTCCATGCATAGAACCCCGAAGTACTGACACCTAATTGTTTGCACAGTACAGTGACTTTAACCTTTTCCATTGCAAAGTCTTTGATTACCGTGTACTTCTCTTGCCTTGATCGGTGAGGAAATACACATGCACTTTTTTTAGTATGTCATTTGCCTCTTTGAGTTGTTTGACTTCTTTTTCTAGATCTAATATTCGCTGTTGCTCAGGTGTTAACTGACGTTTGCTTGATCCTTCTGGATTAGCAGTACGAATCCATTTATCAAGTGTCGAGTAACCAACACCAAGCTTTACCGCAATTGATGCTAATGATTCATGTGAGTTCGCAAGTGCATAATCAATTGCTTGCTGTTTAAATTCTGGACTAAAGCGTTTAGCCATGTGTACATCTCCAAAGTTAACGTTACATTATCTTCAGAGGGACAGTGTGTCCATTACTTTGGCTAGGATCAAATTCGCCAATTTAACCATCTTAATTACAACATCATGGCGTTTTTTATTCGGGTCAGCAGGCGTGGTCATTACAGATGCTAAAGTCGTACCCATTTTTTATTCCTTATTATTCTGTCCAAAATATTTTTTTAAATGTTGTTGTCTCAATTGATTTAATGAAATTAATCGTTGTTCCAACTCTTTTAAACTTTGCATTTCATAAATTTCTGAAGCATCAATATTTTTACTTTCCATATTTGGATAAAGTACAGAAAAACTCATACAATTTAACAACTCACCCGTTTCTCTATTTTCACTTTGATAATCCATCATATATTTTTCTAGTTCTGCTGAATTTTTCCAAATATCAGCGCGACAAGTATCCCAGTAGTAGACTGTTTTTAACTTAGCCTGCTCTTTGGTTAAAAAATAAGAATCAGGGTCATTTGTTTTAGGATAAAGTTTCGGATCGAATATTATTTGTTTAGCTTGATTATTGGTATCGATATACCAAGACCAATTAACCTCTTTGTCATAATCATACCCACCTCCACCAAAATAAGGCATATTAATTCGTTGTCCTTCTTTTGTAATTGTAATCCAATAAACATTGCGTTTATCGTAGTTCATTCCTCTTGTTAGGACATCATTTTTTGAGGCTTTTACTTTAATTAAGCCACTTTCAGGAACGGTTAGAGAGACACCTAAAGGGTCAGTTTTTAAGTCTTGCCCATCATCTTGATCAAATACAACAAACACAGGACCAATGAAGTTTTCAGGGATTAAAAAGACAATAGGCGGTTTCATAGAATCTCTTCCAAGGTTAATCAACTTGGCGATGATGACCAAGCCAACAAAAAGACAAATAATTAATATAATCAGCTTTTTTCTATTTAAATTAAATTTTCTAATCACTCTTCTTCCCATTGATGATTGATATCATCATCGCCTGAATATTTAAGTTCCAATTTTTCAGCTTCAGTTCCAGTTTGAACAAATTGAGTTTGTTGTTCTTCATCTAAATTAGCATTGAACTAATAACTATGTTTTGAATTAAATAGTTTAAAAGGTAAGTTTTTAATCTGTTTGTCACTGATTAAGTTAAATATCTGATATTACTTGCTTTTAATCCCTACCAACTTCTTAGTATCGGGCAACTTGCCTTTGTCATCAAACTTGGTTGGATAACGGTATCCTTCATGAATACGTCGAACTACAAAAGGTCTGTCAATGTCACCATTACAGAATTGGATCACGACCAACTCTCCAATCATTTTTTGGTTCGGGGAAATGTATATCCACAGCTTGAGTGTCAGCATGAATATACAGCTTATGGACTGCACCTCTTGAAAATATCCAAAAGAAGTAAAACTACTCCAAATTTATCCAACCTTTGATTTGTGACTCTTTTTCTTCTTTCCAAACTCTTTTTGAAAAAACTCCCCCAAAATCGACATCCATATTCCAAAAAGTTAATTTAAGTGCTAATCCTTGATCAAAGTGAATATAACCTTCTTTAGTTCGATTGGAATTTATTTCACCATTGGTAAAAGTCGTCGTAATTTTATTGTAGGGTATTAAATAACGAAAATTTCTTTCACTATTTGATTTTAATATAAAATAATATTTTGCTAATTCTTCAGGTGAAAAATCATTTTTAATTAGATATTCAGACTGTAATGCTAATCTAGTCCAACATGACTTTTCATGACATTGTGCACCTAAACGGACTTCATACCATATTTTATTTTCATTAAAAGGTTCTTCAAGATTAGCAATATCCCCCCAATGTGATGGATTAGAAAAAGTAACATCAAAAGGACCAACATTTTTTAAAGTTAGAATTACTTCCAAGCCTTCTTTTTTTGGAATAATATTGGTTGTTCCATAAAAATCAGCGAATTTAAATCTATCTTTTGAATAATAATTTTCAATTAGATCAATATAAAATTGACTTATTTTTTGACTATTTTTAGCTTGTTTAGTACTTCCATATTTTAAAAAATGCTCTAAATTCCAATCTCGAGTAATCTCTAAACCTTCTATAGTGCCAAATTTTTCCCTTTGTGTGTTAATATCTAATACATAAGAAAAACTCTTTTCTTTGTTTTTAGTTGCTAATAATTTTTCGACATAAGGCATTCTCAATAATTGATTAACTTCCTTAGTTTTTACCTTCATTGCTTCTGTTAGAGGTACTTTGAATATACCGAATTCATCACTTTTTACTGAAAATACATCAGTTAAATGATCAATAATAATATTATCATCATTACTAATTACAATAGTATTGGATGATGTTGACATTGGTGGGCTCAGTGTTTTTACAATATCAGTATATTTATGTTTAATCTTAAATTTTTCAGCATAATTCATTGTGGTTATTCCAAATAATAAAAAACAAAACGTAATTTTTTTTATTAATTTACTAATTTTTTGATTGTCCATCTCACACCTGTCTTTTTCTCAAAATACTGTCGAAATTGTTCATAATAATAAGAGGGAATGACTGGCATTTTCCCAGGTACTGCCGAAGACATGAGTTGACCATCTACTTGACGTTTCCAATCATCTTTTGGTTCAGGGAAATGTATATCTACAGCTTGAGTGTCAGCATGAATATACATCTTATGGACTGCACCCCCTCCCTCAAAATACTCATCAGGAAAACCAAATAAGTGTGCCGTTTCATGTAGAAAAACGGTGGTAGAATCTTGGGGACGTTCTTCTTGAACTAATATAGATGGTGAAGAAATCACATTTCCATTGATAACTTTAGTTTCTCCTTGTTTTGTATATCTTTCTTCTTTTAATTCAACCTCGCCCCAATTACTCTCATCCGCACGAGAAGCTGAAGGGTACAGATTGATATAATGAGCGACTGGGTTTTGCGGTTCACTTACCGGCTGCACTAGCATAGAAACATTCATAATGATTGGAACAACACAAGTACACCCACCTTCAATGTTACAATCCGTTGGTGTTAGGTAATAACCAGCATAATTCAGCAATTCATTTACTTTATCCTGTCTTTCTTGAATCAATCTAATGGTTTCTGTAGTAATTTCTCTATTAAGAATAGTGAATTTTTTAATATCTGTAGATTCTTGGTTTCTATAAGGATACTCCATTTTATCAGAATTCTTTACAACTTTTTTCGGTATAAAAATAAGTTTATGAGAAAAAATGAGGACATTTTTCTTAGAATCAAATTCAATATCAATATTTTTAGATCTCTCTCCATAATTATAAAAAGGAACAACTCGTTTTTTACCATTTTCTTCTATAGTTTTAAGTTTATCCGTATATATTGCTTTAGGATCATATTCAACAACACCCTCATAAGAACCATCAGCTTTGGTTCGATAATAACTCCCTGATAAACTTTCAAAACGCTTTTGTCGTTCGTTAAATGCTGGAATTTTGGTGCAAGTATGCCCTCGAATTTTTGAAAAATCTGGAGGTTGAACTTTTGGAAGTTTATTGATTGCAGGGGTATTGATATCTTCGCCCTTTGAGTTTGGATAGGGTGCATGACCTATAGTCATTATTATATTTTCTCCATTAATCACTATTTTTATCTTTTTGAGTATTATTATTCCCATAACGACCTTTTAAAGGGCAGGTATTATTAAAAGAACTAAATGGTAAAATTGGTAGAGAAACTGAAACTTTCTCACCACTCAAGAAATTCTGCTGTCCTGATTTCACTTCAAACAAACCACCTGTGGTTACAAACACACCTGAACCATTGAGCTTTAATTCAGTGCCATCACTAATAAATTTAATTTCTTTCGGACTAATGATATAAATCTTATCTTCAGTAGATATGATCTGAATGGCTTTACGCGCAATCAAATCCGCACCATCATTCTGAGCTTGTATTTCAACTTTGCCTTTGCCAGCATATAACCTTGCACCTTCCTGCGCTGCAAATAGACTAATCTTGTTTTGCGCATGTGCTACTACGCTCTTTTGCGTACTGAGGTTGATACTATCGCCCGCACTATGGCTAATTTGTCCATCTGCAGAGAGATGGATGTCTTGATTACTGCTAAGTGCAATTGAGTTTGGTGACGCCAATATCATAAGTGCTTGTTTAAATGCATCGGCTTGGCTTTTGGTTTGAGCTGTATCATCTTTTTCCAAGGCTGCAATAAAAGACTTTAAATGTTCCAAATTGTCTAAAGGATCAGTTTGTTGATGTTTGGCAACTTCACTTAAAGCTTTTGAATTGTTGAGACTATTTTCTAACTGACTTTTGGCTTCGGTTGTATCTAGATGATTACCTGATGCGCCATTTTGAGCGTGAGTACTCAGCAATAAGCCTTGTCCTGCACGTATTGCACCCCATTGATCAGTTCTTAGCTCAAAGCCTTCACCTCGCCCTTCACTTCTATCTGTCTCTTTTGGATGACTGAGGTTGCCAAGATTGAGTTGAGTTGCACCATGACTGCTGTGTAACTGACTGCTGATTTGGTTGGTGGTATCATCAAATCTCAGTTGGTTATAGCCACTACCCTGATATTCCTTGCTTTTAATCCCTGCCAACTTCTTGGTATCGGGTAACTTGCCTTTGTCATCAAACTTGGTTGGATAACGGTATCCTTCATGAATACGTCCCACCACAAAAGGTCTGTCAATATCCCCCGCAAAGAAGTCAACCACGACCAACTCTCCAATACGAGGTAAGAAGCGTGCTCCATAGCCTTCACCTGCCCACGGCGTGAGTACATCGACCCAAGCTGAGTCGGTATCATTGTCGTTCGCGCCTGCACCACCATCATGGCTGTGGTCTTCATTGCGGGTAAAGAGGAAGCGAACCTTGATACGTCCCCATTCATCCACATGAATTTCGTCTCCACTTGGACCAACCACTCTCGCTCGCATTGGATGAGCTGCGGGTCTTTGGGTTAAGGGATTATACTCAGGAACAACTGCTATATTACGTCGTTGTAGAATCACTGATTGGCTTGGCGTTCTTCTTTGTTTACGGTGAGATGGGGGCGTTGCCAATCACTTTGTTTTAACAAAGTTCGACTTGATGGCTCAAGTCTTTGGTAAATTATTTTGGTTATAAAAAGTTTTGGAATGATCAAGAACTGCTGATCGGCAGAATCTTTTAGCTCTAGGTTGGATGTCGGTTAAGCTCAAAGTGATAACCAACCTGCGCATCTCGTACCGTCGATATTGCCGTGAATTGTTTGGCTTGGGCATCGTAGTAGTTGCTGAGGTTTTGGTTAAAGCGTTCGATCTGACTGTTGCCTGATGGTGTTGCACCATCTTCCCCATTCAGTCAGGATCCATGCAGGGCTAAAGTGCCATACTTGTTCTAAGCCAGACTGGCGTTGTCGTACTGATCACTGTGCTGATGTTTGCTTTGTACATTGCCTGCACCTTCTTCGGTTTCAAGAATATCGGCTTGCCAACGGTGGATATGTACCGATGTCGGTTGGAGTGAACGTATACCTGTAAATGATGTAATCGTGTCTTGCTGTTCTACCGCGGAGCTGCGGTGAAAGCGGATGCTTCTGCGTTCTAACGCAGTGTATTGGCTGTTGTCATCAATTAAACGTAGTTTTTGGGCTTGGATCGGTGCTGAAATGTTAGCAACGTTCAGTTCGGCTTCATCAATCAACCAGCTTAAATTTTCACTTCTCATCAAACGAGTAAGTAGATCGTGGTCGCTTTCGTTCATCTGTATAATCAATGGACGAACATCGTAGTCTTTGGTCAGCCCAGTTTTATCTAAACTCAAACTAGCAGCAAACAGCGGACTTCTTTGCTGCCATTCTTTATGCAATATTTCAATGACTTGTATCACTGACTTATTCAGAAACACTCTACTATTACGGCGTTTATGCCACAGTGACGTCGCATCCTCAAGTTTGAGCTTATAGACCGTCAGTGCACCATCACTTTGTCCCTGTGCAGCTTCGGTAATGATGCCTGTGGTACGGAACAGTTGTCCTCGGTC